>JBDTPM010000001.1:0-3089 GCA_039932695.1 Gallionella sp.
AGACTCGCCAAAATCGATGCCCAGTTTGGATTTGAGGTACTCGGCGGTTTCATTCGCGCCGCCCAACTGGCAGGAAAGATTGGTGCATACGGTGATGGTGTGCCTGCCCATCGGCTTGAGGTTGTACATATGGTAGAAGCTCGCCACCTCGTACACCGCAATCTGCGCCATACCGAGGTAGGACGCGATGTCCGTCATATCGCCGGAGTCTATCCAGCCCTTTTCATCTTGCACGAAGCGCAATGCGGCCATCACCGCCGACTGCTTCTGATCCGCCGGATATTTTTTCAACTCGCGGTTGATCCTGGCTTGAATTTGTTCGGATAGCATTATCGATCGACCTCGCCAAATACAATGTCCTGAGTACCGATGATGGTCACCACGTCCGCGATCATATGACCGCGCGCCATTTCATCCAGTGCGGCCATATGTGCGAAACCCGGCGCACGGATCTTCATCCGGTAAGGTTTGTTGGCGCCATCGGAAACCAGATAGATGCCGAACTCCCCTTTGGGATGCTCAACGGTAGCGTAAACCTCGCCGGCAGGCACGTGCATCCCTTCGGTAAACAATTTGAAGTGGTGGATCAGCTCCTCCATGTTTTCCTTCATGGATACCCGCGCCGGGGGTGCGAACTTGTGGTTCTGCGACATCACCGGACCGGGATTGTCGCGCAGCCAGGCTATGCATTGCCGGATGATGCGATTGGATTGGCGCATCTCCTCTACCCTGACCAGATAACGGTCATAGGAATCGCCTTGCACACCAACCGGGATGTCAAAATCCATGCGGTCATACACTTCATAGGGTTGCTTCTTGCGCAGATCCCATTCGATGCCGGAGCCGCGCAACATCGGGCCGCTAAAACCAAGCGCCAGCGCGCGTTCCGGCGTGACCACGCCGATGCCAACGGTGCGCTGCTTCCAGATGCGGTTATCGGTCAGCAGGGTTTCATATTCATCCACACACGCGGGGAAGCGGCTGGTGAAATCTTCGAGAAAATCAAGCAGCGAGCCCTGGCGATTCTCGTTCAACCTCTTCACCGCAGCGGCGTTGTGGATCTTTGATGCCTGATATTGCGGCATGCTATCGGGCAGATCGCGATACACCCCGCCAGGACGATAATAGGATGCATGCAAGCGCGCGCCGGAAGCTGCTTCATACACATCCATCAGATCTTCACGCTCGCGGAAGCAGTACAGGAACATGGTCATCGCGCCGAGATCGATCCCGTGTGCGCCCAGCCACAGCAGGTGATTCAGGATACGGGTGATCTCATCGAACATCACGCGGATGTATTGCGCGCGCAGCGGCACGTCTATGCCTGCCAGCTTCTCGATCGCCATCACGTATGCATGCTCGTTGCACATCATCGAAACGTAATCAAGCCGGTCCATATAGGGGACCGATTGCAGGAAAGTCTTGTGCTCGGCGAGCTTTTCGGTGGCACGATGCAACAGGCCGATATGCGGGTCGGCGCGCTCGATCACTTCGCCGTCCAGTTCCAGCACCAGCCGCAATACGCCATGGGCCGCCGGGTGTTGCGGCCCAAAATTCATGGTGTAGTTTTTTATTTCCGCCATAACCTTGCCTATCTCAACACTTGTTGCAACGCACGTTCACCATGCATTTCAGTGCAGACTAACTTGCGCAAGCAAGCTAAGCCCGCAGGGCGGTCGTAACTAAAGTTCATTGTGTAGTTTTTTATTTCCGCCATCACTTATGCTCCGGATTGCTGGCGTAATGTTCTTCACGCACGATGCGCGGTGTGACTTCGCGCGGCTCGATCGACACCGGCTGATACACCACTCTCTGCTGCTCGGGGTCATAGCGCATTTCCACATGACCGGACAGCGGGAAATCCTTGCGGAAAGGATTACCGACGAAACCGTAGTCGGTCAGGATGCGGCGCAGATCGGGATGTCCGGTGAACACGATGCCAAACAGATCGAAAGCTTCGCGCTCATACCAGTTGGCGGAAGGCCAGATACCGATCACCGATGGCAACACCGGAAAATCATCTTCACCGGCATAGACACGGACACGCAAACGCGTGTTATGAACAACCGAAAGCAGATGATAGACCACCGCAAAGCGGGAAGGATGGGCACCATCGGCATTATCTTCGGATCTGAAATATGCGCCGCCTTCAGATATATCACTGCCGTAGGTGGAGTAATCCAGGCCGCACAGATCCATCATCAGTTCGAAGCGGAATTCCGCCGCATCGCGCAGACGCTTCAACACGTCCAGCATGGCATCCGTCCTGACCTCGACGGTCAACTCGCCCAGCCGTTCTTCCACACCTGTCAGCTTGTCGCCAAACGAACCGGTCAGGTTGGTACGCAGGGTACTCAAATCAGCAGCCATAATTCACCCTAGCGCGCAATTGTATTGGTCCGTTTGATCTTGTTCTGCAACTGAATGATGCCGTACAGCAAGGCTTCTGCGGTCGGCGGACAACCCGGCACATAGACGTCCACCGGGACGATGCGGTCACAGCCGCGCACCACCGAATAGGAATAGTGATAGTAACCGCCGCCGTTGGCGCACGAACCCATCGAAATCACCCAGCGCGGCTCGGCCATCTGGTCATAGACCTTGCGCAAAGCGGGCGCCATCTTGTTGCACAGCGTTCCCGCCACGATCATCACATCCGACTGGCGCGGACTGGGCCGGAACACGATACCGAAACGATCGAGGTCGTAACGCGCCGCACCGGCGTGCATCATTTCCACCGCACAACAGGCCAACCCGAAAGTCATCGGCCACAATGAACCGGTGCGCGTGTAATTGATGATGGTATCCAGCGTCGTGGTGACGACACCTTTTTCCAGAATGCCTTCAATGCCCATGATCGGCCTCCTGCAAGTTATACATCAGCGAATTATTATTGCTGCCTTGCATCAAACCAATGCGGCCAGCAGCAATCGCGGACGGTCGCATCCCCGCTGAGCGGGGCCCCTGCTTCCTGCTCATGCTATCGCCTCGTGTAACCACAGGAAAATTTTCAGGCACACCGCTTCGGCGACTGGCAGCAATCGCGGACGGTCGCATCCCCGCTGAGCGGGGCCCCTGCTTCCTGCTCA
>JBDTPM010000002.1:0-5516 GCA_039932695.1 Gallionella sp.
CGTTTTGCGAAGCTTTGCGGGTAGCGATGGTTTCGGCTTTTTCGTTGGTCTTGGCGATCGCTTCGGCCGCATGGGCTTTCCAGTTGGCAGGCAGTTCGCCCTTGATGCGGCGATCGAACTCGGCGGCCTCTTTCGGGAACGCTGCCTTGTATTCGGCAAACTTGTTGTTCCACAATTTTTCCAGGCCGGCACCCTTGGTGCGCGCATCCCATGCTTCGTAGACATGCTTGGGAATCTCGAATGGCGGGTATTTCCAGCCGATGTATTCGCGTGTCGCGGCCACTTCGGCATCGCCCAGCGCGGCACCGTGTACGTCATGGCTGTCGGCCTTGTTGGGCGAACCCATACCGATGATGGTCTTGCAGCAGATCAGTGTCGGTTTGTCGGTGACCTTCTTGCCAGCGTTGATCGCGGCATCGACAGCTTCGGGATCGTGACCGTTCACGTTGGCAACCACATGCCAGCCGTAAGCCTCGAAACGCTTGGCGGTGTCATCGGTGAACCAGCCGTCCACATGGCCGTCGATCGAGATGTTGTTGTCATCCCAGAACGCGATCAGTTTGCCCAGACCCCAGGTGCCGGCCAGCGCGCAGGCTTCGTGGGAGATGCCTTCCATCATGCAACCGTCACCCATGAACACATAGGTGTGATGGTTGACGATCTCGTGACCGGGCTTGTTGAATTCTGCCGCCAAGAGTTTTTCTGCCATCGCCATGCCCACCGCGTTGGTGATGCCCTGTCCGAGCGGACCACCGGTAGTTTCGACGCCGGGCGTGTAACCGTATTCAGGGTGGCCCGGGGTTTTGGAATGCAACTGGCGGAAACGCTTAAGTTCTTCGATCGGCAGATCGTAGCCGGACAGATGCAACAACGCGTAAACCAGCATCGAGCCGTGGCCATTGGACATCATGAAGCGGTCACGATCCGGCCACTTGGGATTAGCCGGATTATGGCGCAGATGGCGGTTCCACAACACATCGGAAATTTCAGCCATGCCCATCGGCGCGCCCGGGTGACCGGAGTTCGCCTTTTGCACAGCATCTACTGCCAGCATGCGGATCGCGCCGGTAATGTCATTGAATTTGGGTGGGGTGAAGCTTCGCGTTGCGGCCATTTCCTGTTACCTCGTAAACATCCCTGCGGGATCGGTTATCTGAATGGCACCCGTATAAAAGTGAATTTATATGGCACCCTGTATATATTTGGGCCGGCAATTATGCCGCAGCCCCCCGATTAGGGCAACCGCTCCAATATCGTCTTCACGTCAGGTGTCGTCTTCGCTGCCCTTTTTCGGGAATTTAATACCCAGTTGCTTCAGTTTTCGGTATAGATGGGTGCGCTCCAGCCCTACCTTCTCGGCTACCCGCGTGACATTGCCCACTTCCTTGCGCAAGTGGTAGTCGAAATAAATCGCATCGAAATGATCGCGCGCGGCGCGCAATGGCAAATCGAGCGGCAGCGAGATTTGCTGCACCCGACCTTCGACGTTCAACACCAGCTCCGGGTTTTGCTCCGTGGCAAGCGACGTAATAAGTTTGAGCGAACCCTCCTTGATCGACTTGGCCACCGTGTCGAGCAGTTTTTGCAGCGCGATGGGCTTTTCCAGAAAATCTACCGCGCCGATACGCGTCGCCTCGACCGCCGTCTCTATCGTACCGTGACCCGACATCATCACGACCGGCATCGTCAGCAGATCCTGCTCGACCCATTCCCTGAGCAAGGCCACGCCATCGGTATCCGGCATCCAGATGTCGAGCAACACCAGGTCCGGTTCGTGCTCGTTCCGGTAAGCACGCGCCTGCTCGGCGTTTTCGGCCAGATGCACCTGATAACCTTCATCAAACAGGATCTCCGATAACAATTCGCGGATGCCGATCTCGTCATCCACCACCAATATCTGTTTACTGCCCATCACGCCTCCTCTGCCAGCGGCAGAACGATACTGACTCTCGCTCCACCTGCCGGCTTATTTTCAATGGCGATATGTCCGCCATGTTCTTCCACGATTTTCTTCACGATAGCCAATCCCAGTCCGGTACCTTTGCTCTTGGTCGTCATGTAGGGCTCAAAAGCGCTGGACAGGGCATTCTCGGAAAATCCCGCACCGTTATCCTCTACATACATATGAATTTCTCCGCGGTGCGTTTCGGTATGCAGCGTTATTTGCGGGTGCTCGATGCCCTGTACCGCGTCCTGCGCGTTCTGCAACAGGTTGTGGATGACCTGCCGCAACCGGGTTGCATCACCGTTGACTACACTCCTTGCCGCTTCCAGATTCAGCACAATGGGGATGACATTCGCCTCGTACAGGCCCAACACTTCCTTGATCAGTTTGTGCACATCCAGTTGCGACAGTTTCAAAGCGGGGCCGCGCGCATAGTTGGCAAAGTCATTCACCATGTTTTTCATCGCGGCGACCTGGCTGACGATGGTTTGCGTGGCATGCCGCAATAACTTTGCGCCGCTCTCATCCAGCTTGTTGCTGAGCTTGTGCTGCAAACGCTCCGCCGAAAGCTGGATCGGCGTCAGCGGATTTTTGATCTCATGCGCCAGGCGGCGCGCCACCTCGCCCCAAGCCGCCTGGCGTTCCGCCTGCAACAGATGGCTGATATCGTCGAACACCACCACATACCCCGCCCCCGAGCCCGGTGGCAGACGCGTACCCCGTATCAGCAAGATCTGATTGCCATTCTTGCTCAGCCGCTCTATTTGCCGTTGCCATTCTCCATTCTGGGTTTCGGTGAAGGCTTCGTTGATGGCGCTGCAAAACGAACTGAGCAGCGTGAATCTTTGGGCGATTTGCGCCATATTCATGCGCTGCATTTCGTGCAGCGGCGCACCAAGGATCTGCACCGCGCTGGTATTCACCGAGCGCAAGCGCAGATTGTCGTCGAGGCCCAGCACACCCGATGAAAGGTGGGTCAGTACGCTTTCCAGATATCCCTTGGCACTCATCACCTGGCGCTGCTGCAATTCGCTGGCGAACTTGGCATCGGACAGCTGCCGTATCATCTGGTTGAACAAACCGGTCAACGCACCCAGTTCATCGCTGCTGCGTATCGGGTATTGTCCGGTAAAGTCGCCTTGTGCCACAGCCCGCGTTCCCTCCGCCAGCGCCTCAAGCGACGAACCGAGTCTTTCGCTGAGGAAAAAGGCGACCGATACCGCCGTCAGCACCACCACCAACAATGACAGCGTCAGCGTGATCGCATACAGCCGCTTCAGTCCGAGCCTTGAGAACGTCAGTTCCTGGTAGTCTCGATATACCGTCTGTACAGTCTCGGCATCGTCCTCGATCTGTTTCGGCACCGGCTGGGTGAATTGCAACACATAGTTTTCGCGGGTCCGGGCACGGGAATTCACCTTCACCAGCGTGCGCAATGTCAGCCCCTTGTTCGGCAAAGTATCGATCACCGCATACTCGCCCTTGTCCAAAACCAGCCGCATCAAATCGCCATCCGGCAGGTCGGGCAATTGCGCTTTGCTGCCCGATGAGAACGCGATCAGATCACCCTTGATGGAGAACAAAGCTGCTTCCTGCGCCACTTTCTCATCCACCAGCTGGTTCAGTGCCCGCTGGTATTGTCTCGGAGTTTTCTCGGCCAGCAACAAGGCGGTGAATTTGGCCTTTTTGGCGAGCTCGCTCAAACTGTTATCGAGACCGCTTCTGCCCAGATTGAGGCCACCCTCCAGCGCTTTCTCGACGCGCACGTCAAACCATGATTCGATACTCTTGTCCAAAAATTGCACCGATACCGCATAGATCAAAATGCCCGGCAACACCCCGATCAGCGTGAAGAAAGTCACCAGGCGCAAAGTCAGCTTGGCGCCAAACACCTTCTTCTTCAATTTGTCGCGCAAGCGCCACAACTGATATCCGGACAACCCCAACAAACTCAATGCCAGCAAGCCGGTCAAGCCGAGCAAGGCATAATAGTTGAAGGAAAAAACTTCGGTGTTTGCGCTGCTGCCTGACAACAGGGTCAGCAACGCAACGGCGAGAACCACGCTGAGCAGGATCAGATTTTTCACCGTGCCGTCACTCCTTCCTGGCCGGATCTTTCACAGCCATTTCCGCAGGGCTGATCTCCCATCGGTACCAATCGGAATTGAGCGTCCAATCGCTGCCGGACAACGCGTTCATCTGGAGCAGTTTTGGAAGTTGTGCGTTATCCAGCCGCAAGCGCACCGCCGCAATATAGTTGCCTTCCCGCTTGATCCATTTTGTCCACTCCGCGATATAGCCCTCGTCTTTCTTCAACAACGCTGCGGGAATGGTCGGGGAATTTTGCCTTGCCAGTATCTGCAATGCATCTTCAAGGCTGCTGAAATTCTGGAATAAAGCGCCGCGAGACATGCGGTATTGGCGTGTCAGCACGTTGTAGGAAAGCTTGATAGTCTGCTCCCCCTGAAAAACCTCTTTGTCCAGCCAGTACCAGCGCGGGCGGGTAAGTGAGAATTCGCCGACAAAATAGAGCGAGATACCGCGCGATAATGCCTGCTGCATCACCTCGGACAGGGTGATGTCATAACTGACCGACAGATGATAGCCGTCCTCGCCCAGGCGCACTTCCGCCTTGCTGACGGAAATGCCCTCCGCTGTTGCCAGAGGACAGAAGACAGAAAACAGAAGACAGAAAACGACAAGGATGCTGCACTTGTAACGTCCAAGTCGCGCTAAAGGATCAAAGCGCGGGGGCACTGCACAGATTTTTCTGTCCTCCGTCATCTATCCTCTGTCATCTGTTTGTGCAGCAATGCATAAAAGAATCCGTCATGCTGATCATTGGGCAACAACTGTCCTTCTCTCTCGTCAGGCATCGAAACCGTCATTCGGCGCGCATCCGGCTGCTGCGCCAGAAACGCCGCGATGACTTGTTCGTTCTCCTGTTGAAACACCGAACAGGTGGCATAGAGCAATTTACCATCTTGTTCCAGCAGTCGCCACAACGCATTCAGTATTTCCAGTTGTTGCGCAGCAAATCCGGCGATATCCGCGCGGCGTCGCAACCATTTGATGTCGGGATGGCGACGCACCACACCTGAAGCAGAACAGGGCACATCAGCGAGAATGCGCTGGAAGGATCTGCCATCCCACCACGAATCCGGCTTGGCAGCATCTCCGACAGCCAGATTGGCTGCCAGCCCCAAGCGTTGCAGATTTTCCGCGACGCGCTGCAAACGCTTTTCGTCCTTGTCCAGCGCCAGCATCTCTACCGCTGCCAACTCCAGGATATGCGCTGTCTTGCCGCCCGGCGCGGCACAAGCATCCAGCACGCGCATCCCGTCGTGAACATCCAGCAGGTGTGCCGCAAATTGCGCACCGGCATCCTGTACCGACACCAGGCCATCGAAGAATCCCGGTAACTTGTCCACCGATACCGGCTTGTCCAGTTGCAGCGCGTTAGTGTAAAACTCGCGCAGCGATTCGTTTGCCCGGCTTCGCCCCCCTCGCTTCGCTCTCCCCGCTTGCGGGATAACCAGCGACTTGGCTGCGGTTGTTTGCAGCTTAGTCG
>JBDTPM010000003.1:0-5934 GCA_039932695.1 Gallionella sp.
CCCCGCTAAGTCGCGACAAATCGTATCGGTAATGATCGTGTTGCTGATCGTGATGGCATACCGTGCGCGTCAGTTGTTCAAACTTTCACAATGGTTAAGCGATGCGCGTCTTGAAACCATACCTGAGGCCGGGGGTATTTGGGATGACGTATTCTCTGAACTTTACAAAATGGTCAAAAAGCATAACCAGACCAAGCAAAAACTGGCTGCTGAATTGTTGCACATGGAGCAGGCCACAGCCGCGCTGCCGGAGGGCGTGGCGATCCTTAATGACGTGAACCGCATCGAGTGGTTCAACCCGATCGCCCAGCTACACTTCGACCTTGATGCCGTGCATGATGTCATGCAGGACATCACGTATCTGGTACGGCAGCCGGAGTTCATCGAATATATCCAGGAATCGGATTTCAGCAAACCGTTGATGATGCGCCCGGCCCGCCACGATGAAATGGTATTGTCGATCAAGCTTATCCCGTATGGCGGGGACAAGCGATTGCTGATCAGTCGCGACATCACACAATTCGAACGTGTCGAGGGCATGCGCCGGGACTTTGTCGCCAATGTGTCGCATGAGCTGCGCACGCCGCTGACCGTGGTGAACGGATTTGTCGAGAACCTGCTGGATATGCCGGATCTCAGCCAGGACAGCGCGCGGCGCGCATTGCGGTTGATGGCCGAGCAGACCAAACGCATGGAGAATCTGGTCGCCGATCTGCTCACCCTGTCACGCCTGGAAAACAATCAGAATCCGCTGCGCGAGGAGATCATGGACATCGCAGTTCTGCTCAACGAGGTCTATCAGGGGGGCGTGATGCTCAGCGGAGAAAAGCATGCCATGCATCTGGAAGTCGCGGACGGAACGAAGATGCTGGGCAACCGTGAAGAATTGCGCAGCGCGTTCGATAATCTGGTCGGCAACGCGATCCGCTACACGCCGGAGGGCGGGTCGATCACACTGCGCTGGACCGAGCGGGACGGACAGCCGATCTTTTCGGTGCAGGATAGCGGCATCGGCATCCCCGCACTGCACATCCCGCGCCTGACCGAGCGTTTCTACCGGGTTGACCGCAGCCGCTCGCGGGAAACGGGCGGGACAGGTCTGGGCCTCGCGATCGTGAAGCATATCGCGATACGCCATCAGGCCAAACTTGAGATCCAGAGCGAGGAGGGCAAGGGCAGCACTTTTTCTCTGGTGTTCCCGGCCAGGAGGCAGATTTCAGAAGACAGCGGTGCGGTTGCTGCAGCGCCTAGTCTCTCATGAGCTTACCGTTCCCTGCGTCGACGGACGCACTCGATTGAGGCGCCCTGACGTCATAGCTGTGTAAAGCTGACACGCTCGTAGTCGAACCCGCGTTCGACGCAGAATCCCAGTTTTACCTGCTGATTCACACCATCCGCATGCACGATCTCTGCCGTGCTGTCCGGCCGGAAGCTTCCGCGCTGAAGGATCAGGCTGGGCGGGGTTTTGAGTGCAGAAACCCCCTGTAACAGGAAAGCCGGGAGATGATTGTCAGTATCGCCCTTGTCCGCGGCAGCGATGCGGATGCGGATCGCTTCAGCAGCGCCGGGCAGATATCTCACACCGATACGCAGTTGTCCGCTGCGTGCCACGTTCACCCAGGTCGAGGCTCCTATTACCCACGCCGTTACGCCAAGGATGGCGATTGCAGCATCGATCGGGCGCAATGCGACCAGCTGGTTGTAAGCCAGTCGTGCGCCGGAAGTATCCTCTCGGGTGAGCCGGGCACCCAGGATGCTTTCGTTTTCCAGCTGCCAGGTCTCCAGCGGGAAACTCTTCTCCACCAGTGCCTGGTCGGAGGAATCATTCGACGCCCTGACCGGGGATCCGGTTTGCTTGCGCAATGGGCTTCCTTGGGCGGCATATTTGCCGGGTTGTTTGAACGGCTGGCCGGACAGATGCGAGTAAATATTTTCCAGGCTGTGGCAAAGCTGTGTCCGATGCGTGACCGGATGCCGTTCACCGAAACGCGTGTTGCGCTCCTCGCACCAGCTCTGGTGCAAGAATGTGAGGAACTCGATGCAGTCATTGCTGATGCAATTGTCGCCAAGCTTCAGCTGCTGGGGGGTCTGGCCCTGTTGCAACAGTATCGTCTTTACGCGCAGCAGCTTGCTCAAGGGGACCATCGCAATGTAACGCATGGTTTCGCTGTGTGTGACTTGCTGGGTCGGCCGCAATCCATAGTCGCTGGCCAAGTCGGTTGCGAGCGGCTGCGCGTCACCCCGGCTGCTGGAATAGCTGCGCTCCACGGTCAAAGTGCTGCTCCATTGCGATAGCCAGCCATCCAGAAGCTGCAGCTGTGGCCTGCTCAGCTCGGCGGGGTGCGCATAACAGGCAAGCAGGGTTTTGATATAGATGTTCTGGCAGCTGCTGCGCGGCTGGACGCCATTCAACGGATCCGTGACTTCAGTGAGATGCAGCCCTTGAGTTTCGGCGAATGAAAAAAGCTGATGCAATTGATGCCACAGCTGGGGATCGAATTCGTAACCGCTGCGCAAGTGCTCGAAGATCGCCAGTCCGCTGTATAGCAGGCAACGTTGCGACAACAGAGCGCCCTGGTCGGCGAGCAGTTTGTCGCCAGCCGTATAGGCTTGCAGGCAGCGCCGGTAGCCCAATACCAGCGCCTGCCAGAGTTGCACGATGGCCGTGAATACGGTCATCTCGCTGTCATTCAGCGGCAAGGGTTTGGCGATCAGTTTCTTGGCGTAATTGGCCTGCACATAAGCGACGGTTTCGCGCAACTGTTCCAGCGTGTCGAGTCGATCCAGGCCGCGCATCGGGTAGCGGTTCAATTCGTTGATCTGGGCAAGCAGCTGGCTGTGCGCGGGCTGCAGATTGGTCAACTGCAATTGTGCCAGCCATTTCGAACAATCAGCCGCGTCTTTGAAGGCCGGATCGGCCAGGTCGTCAGTCGGTTCCAGGGGTAAGGTCAGCATGATTGATAATTCAGTAACGAGTAGCGAGGATCTTGGGTCGAGGAAAAGATTGCCCGGTCTCCGGCTTTCCCTTCAGCCCCGCCCTCTGAAGTTTCGATTTTACAACAGCACCCGTTCTATTCCACCATCATTCGCCTTGGCGACATAGTCCGGCAGCCAGTTCTTGCCCAAAAGATGTTTGGCCATTTCCACCACGATGTAATCCGCTGTGGTGCCGCTGTCGTCGTTGTAGCGCGACAAACCTTGCTGGCAGGACGGGCAGGATGTCAGGATCTTGATTTCGCCGTTGAATCCATCGGCGCGCAAAGCGTCCGCACCCTTGCGCATCTCTTCTTCCTTGCGGAAGCGCACTTGCGTCGCGATCTGCGGCAGAGTGACGCCGAAGGTGCCGGATTCGCCGCAGCAGCGCTCGTTGAGAGCCACATCCGTTCCCATCAATTCATTCACCACCTTGAGCGGCTGGTAGGTCTTCATCGGCGAGTGGCACGGGTCGTGATACATGTAACGCGTTCCTTGCACACCTTGCAGTTTCACGTTCTTCTCCAGCAGATACTCGTGTATGTCGAGCAGCCGGCAGCCGGGGAAGATCTTGTCGAACTGGTATTTCTGCAACTGGTCCATGCAGGTTCCGCACGACACGATCACGGTCTTGATGTCGAGATAGTTAAGCGTGTTCGCGACGCGATGGAACAACACGCGATTGTCGGTAGTGATCTGGTTGGCCTTGTCAGCCTGACCCGAAGCATTTTGCGGATAGCCGCAGCACAGATAGCCCGGCGGCAGCACCGTGATCGCTCCGGTCTCGTACAGCATCGCCTGTGTGGCCAGGCCAACCTGCCCGAACAGCCGTTCCGAGCCGCAGCCCGGGAAGTAGAACACCGCTTCGCTGTCCTCGTTCAATTTGCGCGGATTGCGGATCACCGGCACGACGTTGTTGTCTTCGATGTCGAGCAGCGCGCGTGAGGTCTTCTTCGGCAGATTGCCGGGCATCGGCTTGTTGATGAAGTGGATCACCTGGGATTTGATCGGCGCGCCGCCGACTGTCGCGGGAGGTCGGGCGGTCTGCCCTCTCAGCAAACCGAAACGTCTGGCCAACTGATAAGCGATGCGCTGCGCCTTGTAGCCCCACTCTATCATCACCTTGCGCACCAGTTTGATCGTGGTCGGGTCGGTGGCATTGAGGAACAGCATCGAGGCCGCGGTGACCGGGTTGAATTTCTTCTTGCCCTGCTTGCGCAAAAAATTGCGCATCGAGATCGATACATCGCCGAAGTCGATGTCCACCGGGCAGGGATTCAGGCACTTGTGGCATATCGTGCAGTGATCGGCGACATCGCTGAACTCGTCGAAGTGCTGGATCGAAACCCCGCGCCGGGTCTGCTCCTCGTACAGGAACGCCTCGATCAGCAGCGAAGTGGCGAGGATCTTGTTGCGCGGCGAATACAGCAGGTTGGCGCGCGGCACGTGGGTGCTGCACACCGGCTTGCATTTGCCGCAGCGCAGGCAATCCTTGATCGAATCGGAGATCTCGCCCAGCTCGCTCTTCTCGAGGATCAGGCTTTCCAGTTCCATCAGGTTGAAGCTGGGTGTGTAAGCGCGCTCAAGATTTCCGCCGGTCAGCAGTTTGCCTTTGTTGAAATAACCTTCCGGGTCGACCTGTTGTTTGTAATCAGTGAACGCAGCGATCTCGTCAGGATCGAGAAAATCGAATTTGGTGATGCCGATGCCGTGCTCGCCCGAGATCACGCCGCCGAGGTCCTTTGCCAGTCGCATGATGCGGGCCACCGCAGCATTGGCCTGCTGCAGCATCTCATAGTCATCCGAGTTCACCGGGATGTTGGTATGCACGTTGCCGTCGCCGGCGTGCATGTGCAGCGCGATGAACACGCGGCTTTTCAGAACATTCTGGTGTATCGCGTTGCACTGGTCGAGTATCAGTTGATAAGTGCTGCCGGAAAATATCCGGCGCAGCACATCGCGTATTTCAAGCTTCCATGAGGCGCGGATAGTGTGGTCTTGCAGTGCGTGGAAAACCTTAACCCCCCTCAGTCCCCCCTTGTCAGGGGGGAAGCCGCGCTCCTCCCCTGATAAGGGGAGGCTGGGATAACCAGCGACTTGGCTATCGTTTTTTGATAGCCTAGTCGAATGGCTAGTAGTTATATCAGGGGTTGGTGCGAACGGGCAGTCTCTCAGCGGCGCATCCAGATTATCGTTCAGCCATTGCCAGCGCTTCCGCACATCAGCCAGCAACTTTCTTGCCTCCAGCGCGCGATTGCCCAGCAGTTCGGCATCGCCGAGCTGTTTGTCGTCCTGGTAATACAGCGGCAGTTCGCCGGCGAAGGCTTCGTCCAGCGCGTCCAGCAGCTTGAGTTTGTTGTGCAGCGACAGCTCGATGTTGATGCGCTCAACGCCGTCGCAATAGTCACCCATGCGCGGTAAAGGGATCACCACGTCCTCGTTGATCTTGAACGCGTTGGTGTGCTTGGCGATCGCGGCGGTGCGCGCGCGATCCAGCCAGAATTTCTTGCGTGCCTCGGCAGACACGGCGATGAAGCCCTCGCCGCTGCGCAGGTTGGCCAGGCGCACTATCTCGGAAGCGGCGGCTGCGGCTGCGTCCGCATCGTCGCTCACCACGTCGGCGACCAGCACCATCTTCGGACGTGTGCCGCGCCTGGATTTGGTGGCATAGCCCACTGCCTTGAGATAACGCTCGTCGAGATGTTCCAGGCCGGCCAGAAAAACCGGGGAAGAAGGGGTGCCGCGATTGTTGAACAACGAGGTGATCTCGACGATGGCCGGCACCGCCTCTCGTACCTGGCCGAAGAATTCCAGGCATACGGTGCGCGTGTGAGCATGTGCGCGATGCAGGATGAAGCGCGCCGAGGTGATGATGCCGTCGCAGCCTTCCTTCTGGATGCCGGGCAGGCCGGACAGGAATTTGTCGGTCACATCCTTGCCCAGTCCGGCCTTGCGGAACGC
>JBDTPM010000004.1:0-3285 GCA_039932695.1 Gallionella sp.
AGCAAATGGTCGCGATGGCGCGCGCGTTGATGAGCCGCCCGCGTTTGCTGATGCTCGATGAACCCAGCATGGGACTCGCGCCGCTGATGGTGCAGAAGATATTCGAGACCATCCGCGATATCGCCGCACTGGGCATGAGCATCCTGCTGGTCGAGCAGAACGCGAAGCTCGCGCTCGAAGTGGCGCAGCGCGGCTACGTGATGGAAAGCGGAACGATCACCTTGTCGGGTGTGGCAGGCGAACTACTGGGCAGTGATGCGGTGCAACGTGCGTATCTGGGCGGCTAGCTTCTCAGATTTTGTAGGGTGCAATAAGCGTAGCGCATTGCACCGTATGTTTTCATTCGGTGGTGCGTGATGGTTGCCGATTCATCGGCTTTACCACCACGGCCTACCACTTGCGGGTGCAATAAAGATTGCGCCCTGCGTGGGCTCAGGCCGCCACCCCGAACAAAGCCCCGACTCCGGCTGTCAGGGCCATAGCCAAAGCGCCCCAAAAGGTCACACGTATTATGGAAGTAAGCACGGGAGCGCCGCCAGCGCGTGCAGCCAACGAGCCTAGCAGGGCGAGAAAAAACAGCGAACTGACCGAGACTGCCCACATCAGCGCAGACACCGGCACTACAACGACAACCAGCAGGGGCAGTACCGCGCCAACTGAAAAAGTGGCGGCCGACGCCAGGGCGGCTTGAATCGGTCGTGCGATCAATGTTTCGGATATGCCCAGCTCGTCACGCGCATGTGCGCCGAGTGCGTCATGCTCCATCAACTGGGCAGCGACTTCGGTGGCGAGTTTTGCATCAAGTCCGCGCTTGACATAGATAGCCGCCAATTCCTCGTGCTCATGTTTGGGATCAGTCGCCAGCTCCTTGCGTTCCCGATCCAGATCCGCATTCTCGGTATCGGACTGCGAACTCACCGAAACATATTCGCCGGCGGCCATCGACATCGCACCGGCCACCAGGCCGGCAACGCCCGCGATCAAAATACTCTTGGCACTCGCGCCTGCCGCCGCCACGCCCAGCACGAGACTGGCGGTGGAAACGATCCCGTCATTCGCGCCAAGCACAGCCGCGCGCAGCCATCCGATGCGGTGTGTCCTGTGTCTTTCAATGTGTCTCATGGGTACATTCTACAAGCTAAAGGCGAAGCTGAGATTTTGTAGGGTGCAATAAGCGTAGCGCATTGCACCGGATGTTTTCATTCGGCGCAATAAAGATTGCGCCCTACGCGGGCTGCATAGTGTGATTAATTCCGCACGCGAACATAGTGGTCAGGAAATGGCGTTCATCATCGCAACATTCATCCCGTCCAAATTAATACATTCATTCAATGGGATTAAATAGGTGAATTTACCGAACGAGTTTGATAATTTATTCGCCAATTTGCTGCCAAATCTGTTGGTGGTCATATGGTAAAAATGTTTATATCCCATAGCCTTTAATATTTCGACGGAAGGATTTGCTGTTTCGTGTGTAAAGGCCTCCCAAAATATTATCGGGCGATGTTTAATAATGGTTTGCTCAAGGCCTTGCAGTACATATGGCTCAAATCCCTCGACATCGATTTTAATTATTGCGACTTCACTGTCTACGCCTAGCCGAGCTAATTCATCATCACCTCTGACAACCTCAGCCATCAACATTTTTTGTGAAGAATTTTTCTCATCGCCAACAGGGTTCGAGCTGAATGCATTATTCGTGTTTTCAGGGTCATCATGTCCGAGCAATAAGCTCTCCGCCTTTGCACCCAATCCCTTTTCAACAAGAGTTACATTGCCGATTCGATTCAAATGGAGATTGGCCTTGAGTATCCAGCAATTGGAAGGTACTGGCTCAAACGAAATCACCCGAGAAAAAATTCTCGAAAAATAGATGGTGTGATTTCCAATGTTCGCGCCAACATCAATGGCAATACCTTTTTTATCTTTTGCCAAATATTGCATTCCCTGCAATAGCTCCTTTTCATAAAATCCATTGGTCAATATCTCTCTGCAAATGGGATCGGAGAAAATTACCCAGAATTTAGGATAATCACCTCGGTTCTTCAGCGATTTGATACACAGACGCAGGAACTTCCTTTTTTGGCCTGAAATGAAGGCGTCAATCTTGCTCGGACGACATAACGTGATGATATTTTGCATATTAGAATTTTCATATAAGAGTAGAAAGTAATATCGCCCCAATTGTGTTGCGGGCGACAACATCATCCAGTGAAGCAGTATTGCTATCCTTTGTTTCGAACTTGGACTTTATGCAAATCGAATATGCATTGTCATAGTGGGGGGAAGGCATGTCAACTTTAAGCCTATTCCAATACGAAGTGAGTATGAAGGCAGCCCGTATTGCCAATTCGGAATACTGAATGGAAAGACCAGGGCGGTGGGGCAGGTATCTTCGACAACACATCGGGACATGAATCCAATCAAACTGCAAGACATCATCGGTAATCATCAGAACAATACAGCTTGTGACAGTATTAGACCGATTGGGCGGCATCTTCGAACTTTACCTTGTGGGGACGTGGCAGTGGCTGGCTATGTTCGCTACTCGCCCCACTGCGCCGTCAGCTTGCGGTCGCGCCGGTTTTCCATCAAGTGCAACATGAATGCGCAGTCTTCACGATGTATCGTGATGCCCCGGTCGCGGGTGACGTAGCCGACGATCGCATCACCTGCGACCGGGTTGCAGCATTTGGCGATGCGGGTCATCAGGTTGTTCACGCCGCCGACGGTGATGTCCGCTTTTGCAGCGCGTTGGGTTGCAGGCTTGAAGACGTTGGGCTTGGCAATCTCGATGACCTTGGTGGGCAGTTCTTCCTGGATCGCGACGGCGATGCGATGTGGGGTGATCTCGTTGCATCCGATGGCGGCGAGGAAATCTTCCAGCTTGTTGTAGTGCAATCGCTGCGCGAGCTTTTCCTGATTGATGGCGGTGACACCGAGCCGGTGCAATTCGCGATCCAGTTGCGTCCTGCCTTGCGCGACGCTTTCGTCGAGGTTCTGCTCCTTGAACCAGGCGCGTACCTTGGCGCGGATACGCGGGCTTTGCAGGAAGCCGAGTGACGGGTTGATCCAGTCGCGGCTCGGCCCGCCCTGTTTGACGGTGAGGATCTCCACGCGTTGTCCGTTCTGCAATTTGTAGTTGAGCGGCGCGATGCTGCCGTCCACCTTGGCGCCTCGGGTGCGGTGCCCCAGATCGGTGTGCAGGTTGTAGGCGAATTCCACCGGGGTCGCGCCTTTGGGCAGATCGATCACTTTGCCTTGCGGCGTGAGCACGTAAACCCG
>JBDTPM010000005.1:0-2062 GCA_039932695.1 Gallionella sp.
ATCTGCAACGATGAAGATCTGATCGATATGCCGGAGGCTGCCATACCCGTCCCGAGCACGGTCGAAGCGCCCAACCAGAAATACTTGCGCGGCTACCTGACCTGGCTGCGCACCGAGAAGCAGTATTCCGAACTGACCTCGGAGAACTACGCACGTGATCTCAAGCATCTTTTCGTGCTCAGCGCCGGAACACCGCTGGCCCAACTCAAGATTCACCACATCCGCCGCTTTATCGCCCAGCTGCACAGCAAGGGACTGGGCGGTCGCTCGCTGGCGCGCATGTTGTCGGCATGGCGCGGCTTCTTCACCTATCTGATGCGCGATCACGGATTGACCGACAACCCCTGCGCCGGCTTGCGCGCGCCCAAATCGCCGAAGACTTTGCCCCAAGCCCTGTCGCCCGACGAGGCCACGCGTCTGGTCGATCTGCCGACCGACACCCCTGAAGCGATACGCGACAAGGCGATGTTCGAGCTGCTCTACTCCTCCGGCCTGCGGCTGGCGGAACTGGTCAGTCTCGATCCGATGCAACTCGACATGAGCGCCAGCGAAGTGCGCGTGACCGGCAAGGGCAGAAAGACGCGCATCGTGCCGATCGGCCGGTTCGCCATCGCGGCCTTGCAAGCCTGGCTGGCGGTGCGAGACCAGCTTGCCAACCCGGAGGAGGCCGCGCTGTTCGTCGGACAACGCGGCTCGCGCATCTCGCCGCGCGTGGTGCAATTGCGCTTGAAGCTATGGGGCGTCAAACAGGGCATCACCAGCAATGTGCATCCGCATCTGCTGCGCCATTCTTTCGCCACCCATGTGTTGCAATCCAGCGGCGACCTGCGCGCGGTGCAGGAGATGCTCGGCCATGCCAGCATCTCCACCACGCAGGTCTATACCCATCTCGATTTTCAATATCTGAGCAAGATCTACGACGCGGCCCATCCGCGCGCGAAGAAGAAACCATGACCACCTCAAGCAGCAAACCTCATTCGTCATTCCGGCGCAGGCCGGAATCCAGCCAAACAAAGCACCGCGCACCGCGCGTCCATACCGCCAATGCTCCGCAACGCACATCACAACCGCTCACCGGCAATGCCACCGCGCAACCCGCCATCCTTCTCAAGGAAGGCCGCGAAAAATCCCTGTTGCGCCGCCACCCGTGGATATTTTCCGGCGCAATCGAACACGTCGACGGTGCGCCCGTCAGCGGCGACACGCTGCCGGTGCGCGATGCATCGGGAAATTTTCTCGCTTGGGCGGCGTATAACCCGGACTCGCAGATCACCGCGCGAGTCTGGTCGTGGCGTGAAGATGTAGTCATCGACGCGGATTTTTTTCGCCACAGAATTACCAGCTCGCTTGCAGCACGCCGCGCACTACTCCCTCTCCCCGATGAGGGAGAGGGTTGGGGTGAGGGGCTAAGCAACGGCATGCGCCTGATCCATGCCGAATCCGACGGACTACCAGGCCTTATCGTCGACCGATACGGTGACGTGCTGGTGATGCAGATCGGCAGTGCCGGAGCGGAACGCTGGCGCGACACCTGCGCCGACATCCTGCAGGAACTCTGTAAACCCATATGCATTTACGAACGCTCCGATTCCGACTCGCGCGCGCTGGAAGGGCTGGAAGAACGCAACGGTGTGCTGCGCGGCACGCTACCGGAGAACGTGGAAGTGATCGAGCACGGTCTGCATTTCAAGGTGGATGTGAAGGAAGGGCAAAAGACCGGTTTCTATCTTGACCAGCGCGATAACCGTGCGCTGACCGAAACACTGGCCGCCGACCGCGACGCGCTGAACTGTTTTTGCTACACCGGCGGCTTCTCGCTGTATGCGTTGCGCGGCGGCGCAAAATCGGTGCTGTCGATCGATTCGTCGGCAGATGCATTGCGCATCGCGCAGGAGAATCTGGCGCGTAACAGATTAGACGAGACTAAGGCAGAGTGGCAGGAAGCCGACGTATTCCAGGCGCTGCGCAAACTGCGCGACCAGGGACGCAAGTTCGACCTGATCATCCTCGACCCGCCCAAGTTCGCCCCCACCGCCGCCTTCGCCGAAAAAGCCGCGCGCGG
>JBDTPM010000006.1:0-13204 GCA_039932695.1 Gallionella sp.
CCAGCAGCCGTGCCCCGGTCACCGGCGTGAAAGGCACCATGCACACCAGCTTGGGGTAATAGCGCAGCCCGTGGCGATGATAGGCATCGGCCCAGGCAAAATCGAACACGTGCTCGCCATACGAGTTCATCTTCAGATAGAGCGGCATGCCGCCAATCAAACGCCCCTCCTGCCACAGGGTGATGAATTGCGCGCGCCAGCCGAACTGTGGCGTGGCGCAGCCGCTTTCTTGCAGCGCACTCAGATAGGCATGAGAAAGAAACGGATCACCCCCGGCCAGTGCGTCCCATTGCCCGGACGGAATATCCGCAAGATCCTCGATGATCTTCAGGGTGAGCGTGGTCATGTTGTGTCCACAGCGGGATGGTCGATGATGTTCAGGCCGGGCTTGCCCATGACTATGCTTACTTGGCCAACACAGCCCTTTCAACGATCACACGATAGAGATTCAGCTCGTCGGGCTTGTATACCCGCGCGCCCTCCAAAGCGACTTGTCCGCGTTGCTTGGGATCGAGGAGTGATGCGACCAACAGCGATGCCGATTGCCCATCCGGCTGCCTGGTTGTCGCATCGAAGTGCACCACACGCACATAGACCTTGGCTACGGCCAGGCTGGTGGGGTTGTATACGACGGCGAAAACATTCCCCATGTTGTCAGCCTGAGCCGCGGCCTGAAGATATTTGGCAGGATTACGCGGCAGATCCAGTCGCTGGTATCGCGCTATCGAAGACTTCCCTATGTCCGATTTCGAATCGGCGGCAACTTCATAGTGTTGCAAAGCGGTGTCCACATCGCCGCGATCCTCCGCTACCTGGCCCAACAAATAATAGCCGGTCGCAGTGGGCAACAACTCGATGCTCTTGTTGAGAAAGGGCTCGGCTTCTGCGTGTCGTCCCAGACTGTTCAGCACAACACCGCTCTGGACATATGGCCGGAAGTAATCCGGCTGCATCGCGATGGCTTTCTTGTAATAGCCCAACGCTTCATCGCCCTTTTTTTGCGACATCGCGATATCGCCCAGCAACTCCTGAAAGCGCGCTTCACGGGGCTCGGCATCGATGGCTTTCTTTGCCAATGCGGCAGCATTGTTTACCTCTCCCTTGGCCAACGCCTTCACGCCATCGTCATAAGCCCGATAGGCAACTTGAGTGGCTTTCAGATTGCCCACCTTCTGTGCATAGATCTCGTTTCCAAAAATGCCGCCTTCACCCAGTTCGGCGAGCGTGGCCTTGTTGGCGGCAACGCGCTCATCAGATGGCGGATGGCTGGCAAACAGGCCATCGATGAAACCGGACTTGCGATCCTTGCTCAACCGGACGAACGTTTCCTGCAGCGTCACTGCGGCGCGCGGATCGTAGCCCGCTTTCTTCATGTAGCGCATGCCGTACAAATCGGCCTCCGATTCATCATCGCGGCCAAACTTGGTGGAGATCAACTGGGTGCTCAATTGCGCACCGCCCACGATCAGGCCCGCATATTGATTGTCATGCGCGGCGATCCCCGTCGCCATCACCGCACCCTGCAGCAGCATGCCGCTCTCCATGCTTTGCGCGCCATGCCGTGCCGCCGCGTGGACGATCTCGGTGCCCAACACCGCGGCCAGCTCGGCTTCGCTGTTCAGCTCATACAGCAAGCCGCGATTGAACGCGATCTTCCCGCCCGGCATCGCCCAGGCATTGGGCACCGAATTATTCAATACCACAAACTCATAAGGCAACTGCCGGTCGGAAACCGCCGCCAGCTTGTTGCCCACACTCTGCACATAGGCAGTCAACTCCGGATCGATGATGTAATCGCCACCCTGCTGTTGGCGTGCCGGCGCATAGTTCTTCTGGCCTATGGATATCTCCTCGGATTCGGAAACAAGTTGCAGTTCTCGCTTGTGCGTCACCGGGTTGGTGCCGCAACCGGACAACAAAAATATCAATGCAAAGACAGCAAACTTGCAGGCGTCAGGTTTAAACATTATTCGTTCCTTGGTGTTGTAGATGATCCGGCGCAACGGGACATGAACCATTCTAGCAGGAGTAGGGTGGCTATCTTGGCCCGGCATGAATGTTATGCGCGGCCTCTGCTAACATTCCCATCTCCAGCAAGCTGGGGAGGGGCTACCCGAACTGGTTGATCTTGATCCTGAAAATCACAAGGTAATCAACAGTAGGATGAAGCGGGCAGATTGATTTATATTGCGTCCACTCACCTACGCATTAAACCTGATATATGTTGAACAAGGATTTCCAATGATGGTGCTGAGATGAAAACAGCTGTCCTGTCTGATATTCACAGCAACCTGGAGGCGCTGCTTGCCTGCCTCGCCCATGCCCGCAGGCAGGGGGCGGAGCAATATGTTTTTCTTGGAGACCTGTTGGGCTATGGCGCGGACCCCCGGGCATGCCTGGAGATAATTGCGCCGATGGTGAGCGCCGGCGCCCTTGCGGTAATGGGTAACCATGATGAGGCAGTTCTTGGCGGATTGTGCGAGAACCTGGAGTTCGTCGCGCGCGACGCGATTTACTGGACACGGGAACAGTTGCGGCAAACGGAGCGCGATTTTCTCCAGTCCTTGCCGCTGGTGGCGCAAGATGGCAATACACTCTATGTTCATGCCAGTGCCGCTGCTCCCGAACGCTGGCCTTACATAAAAGGTGCGGCGGCTGCCGCGAAATGCATGGCGGCATCCGGTTTGCCCCTGACCTTTGTCGGTCATGTGCATAATCAGGTGCTTTACTACACTGCAGGGAGCAGAGCGGTAAAGGTTTTCTCTCCGGTTTCCGGCGCGGCGATTCCTGTCACATCGCGCCGTCAGTGGCTCGCCATTGCGGGATCGGTCGGGCAGCCGCGTGACGGGAATCCCGCCGCGGCATACCTGCTTCATGACCTGCAACGCGAGTCCCTGACTTTTTTTCGGATACCCTATGATCACTGGAATGCCGCCCGTAAAATCCGCGCCGCCGGCTTGCCGGAAAGGTTGGCCCGTCAGTTGGAAACCGGACACTGATTTATGGATCTGATGAATCTACACCCTGGCAGCGAGGTCGACGGTTTCCGGGTCGGCGAGAAGATCCACGAAGGCGGGATGGCCGTGCTTTACCGCGTGGAGCGTGAGGGTGGCGAGTTTCCCATGCTGATGAAGGTACCCCGGCTGGAATTCGGCAGCCATCCCAGTTGTTATGTCGGTTTCGAGGTGGAGCAGATGATCATGGAGGCGATGACCGGCCCGCACGTGCCGCGCTGGGTGACCAGGGGCAGTCTGGAAGATACACCCTACCTGGTGATGGAATATGTCGAAGGCAGATCGCTGCACGAATATGCCGATACGGCCCCGTTGCAGGCGGACGAGGTTGCGCGCCTGGTTGCGGCTCTGGCGACCGCGGTGCACGACCTGCACCGGCAGGAAGTGATCCATCTGGATATCAAGCCAGCCAATGTGCTTTACCGGGCGGGCGGGGAGGCGGTGCTGGTCGATTTCGGTTTGGCGCGCCACGGCCATTTTCCCGATCTGGTGGAGGAGGAGTTCCACAAGCCGGTGGGTACCTCCGCGTATATTTCGCCGGAGCAGGTCATGGGGAATCGTGACAACCCGCGCAGCGATCTGTTTGCCATCGGGGTGATCCTGTATCAGCTATGCACCGGGAGGCTGCCCTTCGGCGAACCTGCTACCCTGGGCGGATTCCGCCGTCGGCTTTTTCTGGATCCGCTGCCGCCGAGGCGCTGGGTGCCTGACTTGCCGGAATGGATGCAGGAAATCATTCTGCATTGCCTGGAAGTCGAGGCGGAAAAACGCTATGCGACTGCTGCCCAGCTTGCCTTCGATCTTACCCACCCGGATCATGTGCCGCTCACCGAGCGGGCTACCCGACTCAAGCGTGCCGGGTTGTCCACCATCGTCCGGCGTTGGTGGCGCAGTAACTGGCAGTCGGAACACGGTGCGCGCGCCGTCCCCACCTCGCATCTTGCCCATGCGCCACAGATTCTGGTGGCGCTCGATCCGGATATCGGCCGGGAAGCATTGCTCCAGGCCATTTTGGCGGCGGTGCGCCGTGCCGCTGCCGCGGATGCCAATTGCCGGATAATGTGCGTGACCGTGCTTGAGCCGGACATCTCCACCGAGCAGGAGTCTGGTCACGAGTTGGTTGACAGCCTGTATACCCAGCGACTGGTGGAACTGCACCACTGGGCTGCCGAATTGCAGCTCCCGGCTCATCGTTTGCGCTTCCATGTGCTGAACGGGGCGAACGCCGCTGCCGTGCTGGTGGAATACGCGCGCCAGAATCATGTGGATCAGATCATTATGGGTGCACGCGGCAGTTCTGCTTTGCGCCGGATGCTGGGCAGCGTTTCCGCGCGGGTGGTTGCCGAGGCGCCCTGCACGGTAACCGTGGTTCGCGTGCCGCGCGGCCTGAATTAAAACTGTACCCATGCAGCAACGAGGAATATTTCCATGACCGACACATCCGGACAAAATTCGGCATTTGAACCGGGTAGCAAATTTGACGGTTTCACCATCGATAAGCAGATCGGTGAAGGCGGCATGGCACTGCTCTTTCTTGCGCACGACGAGAATGGCCGTCAGCGCGTGCTCAAGGTGCCGCGCCGCACTCTCGACGTCGACCCGGTGGCCGTGGTCGCCTTCGAGAACGAACTGCGCCTCGCCCGTTATCTCGAGGACTTTTCCCACGCCCACATGCCGGTGTCTCAGAGCGGTGGTGAGCGCCGCTATCTGGTGATGGACTACATCGAGGGCAATGACCTGTGGACGCATCTGACCGCACATGGCTGCCTCAGCGAGAGAAAAGCGATCGCGCTGACAAAAAAGATCGTGCACGCCTTGGCCGAATTGCACCGCCGCCGCATCGTGCATCTGGACATCAAGCTATCCAACATCATGATTACGCCCGACGGCGAAGTACGGATCATCGACTTCGGCCTGGCCAACCACCTCGACTTGCACGACCTTATCTACGAGTCCTTCCAGGAGCCCAAGGGTACGCCAGCCTACATCGCACCCGAGCAGTTCTTTGGCGTGCGCGACGAGCCGCGCAGCGACCTGTTCTCGGTTGGCGCCATGCTCTACGAGATGACCACGTCCAAGCTGCCCTTCACAGACGCGCACAGCACGTTAGGTGTGATCAACCGCATCAGGGACGCTGAGGTGTCGCCGCGCCACTATCGGCCGGAACTGAGCGAGGGCTTCGCCACGCTGGTGATGACCTGTTTGCAGAATGTACCCGATCGTCGTTTTGCCAGCATGGATGCCCTGTATACAGCGCTGGAGCAGCTCGAGCCGGTGGCCGAGGCTGCTGCTGAAACATCGCCGGTGACTGCAGACATGCCGACCATGAGCAGCAGCAATCTGATGGCACGTCTGACCGGCCAATTCCTGACCGCTGCGCGTCTGACCGGCCAATTCCTGAGTGATATACGATCTGACGAGGACGGCATACTCGACGAGATAAAGGTATGGATCACCGGGCATAAGGCGCGACGCACGCCGCGCTACCGTATCGTGGCTGCCCTGGACAACGACAACAGAGAGGGCGCCACTTCGCTGAACCGCGAGATCCTTGCCCAGGCCATCCGCCAGGCAGGGCTGCAGCCATCGATCATCACCGTGCTGACCGTGCTGAGCGATCACAACCTGGCGATTGCCTCCACCGAGCGTGAGCGCAAGCAACTCAATGCCGCATATCAGGAGACACGAGAAGTGATGACGCGCGTCATCGCAGGCTTGGCCAGAGACGATCTGCCGATAGGCATCAATATCCGCAGCGGCGAACCCGTCGATGCCATCTCAAGCTGCGTTACCGACCTCGAAGCCAACATGCTGGTGATCGGCGCGCGCAAACGCCACGGGCTGAGTCGCTTCGCGCTGGGTAGTACGGCCTACAAGGTGCTTACCACCATCAAGTGTCCGACCATTGTCATGCAGGAGAATGAGGGCAAAGGTTAAATTGCTCGAAATGAAATATAGCCATAAATTATGGGTTTATATATTTCCGTAGTTGAGTATCACAGGCCTTGGCAGGAATTTTTATCCCACTTGAATCGGCTTTAACTGATCTTGTTGACTAAAAAGTATTTAACATGTAGAAGCGAATTGTTGATCAGCGAAATCATTCTGGGAACGACCGTCACAGAAAACTGAATATGATCCAGGCTGATTAACCAGTCACGGATTTCCTGCACACGGGAAGCGGAGACTAAAGCTTAAACCCGGCTAGCAATCTCAATAATCTGAAGGAGTTAATTTCATGAAAAGCATTAAACAGCTATTTATCGCTCTTCTCACGTTTGGTTTCATGGCCGCGACAGGATACTCCTACGCCGCAGATGCCGCCCCCGAAACACCTAAA
The DNA here is from genome assembly GCA_039932695.1 of Gallionella sp. Lineage (GTDB taxonomy): Bacteria > Pseudomonadota > Gammaproteobacteria > Burkholderiales > Gallionellaceae > Gallionella. The sequence goes on from JBDTPM010000006.1 coordinate 6,355, forward strand.
GCTGCACCTGCCGGTGTCAAGCTGGTTGACGCAAAGCAGGTACAGGAATTGCAGGCCAAGGGCGCCATCATCGTTGACACCCGCAAAGCTTCCGAGTTTGGCGAAGGCAGCATCAAGGGCGCCATCTCTGTTCCCTATGACCCGGAGAAAAGCGCCAAGGCACCGGATTTCGACGCCTCGCAGGACAAGTTCGACATGAGCAAGTTGAGCGACAAGAATGCCGTTATCGTGGTGTACTGCAATTCCGGCACCTGCTTCAAATCCTATAAGTCGGCGGTTGTCCTTTCCAGAAACGGCTACAAGAACATCAATTGGTATCGTGATGGCTTCCCTGACTGGAAAGCTCGCAAACTCCCCATGGAATGATCCAAATTCTGAAACTGTCATACGGCAGCTACAACAGTGTCGCGTGACTGCATTTTGATGCTTGTATAGTTAATTCCACCACCAGGGGAGTAACAAATGATCTACACCGTAAAATCACCTGCACTACTCATCATCGGTATACTCATGCTGACTTGGGGTGGTTTGAATAAGTCGGGAACCGTAGACGGCATGCAGTCCTATCTGCAAAAAAGCGCTTACGGCGACCACATGAAGGTCAAGGAAAAATTCGACGCGGAATTGCGTGTGGCTACCGAAATGGCTGCTGCTGAAGGCAAGCCCGCGCCGGAAATGAAAATGCCGGCATCGAAATTCGACCAGGAAAAGGCATCGCAGGCCAAGATGTCGAATTATTTTGGCGGTGCCTTTGTTCTGCTCGGACTGTTCACTCTGGTATGGAAACCAAAGCAGGGCAATCTCGACTATTTTGTTTCGGTAGTGCCTGGAATCGCATACATCTTTCTCATTGCCTGTATTGTGAGATGGGGGCTTGATCCGGTTTTTGCCAACTGGGGTAGTGATGTGAAAGCTGCGGGCATTCTTTCCTGGGATTTTGCCAAGATATTAAACCTGAACTATGTGGTGCTGGGTATCGTGATCGGTATGCTCATCGTCAATGTGTTCAAGATTCCGGCATGGGCTACCAACGGTGTGCGTACCGCGCGTTTCTTCCTCAAGACCGGCGTGATTCTGCTCGGTACCCTGTACAGCGCGGCTGAACTTGCGCAACTGGGCGGGCTTTCCGTAATCATGATCGGCATCTTCGTGCTGGGCTCCGTTGGGCTGGTGCTGTTCATGGGCAAGCGCATGAAAATACCCAATTCCATGACGGCCGTACTTTCGGCTGGTATGGGAGTGTGCGGTGTTTCCGCCACTGTGGCGGCGGCTCCGGTGGTTCAGGCCAAGGCCGAGGAAATTGCCTATACCATCGGTACTATCCTGATCTGGGGCGTGGGTTGCATGTTCCTGTTCCCCACCGTCGGCCACCTTCTCAATATGGGTCCGGTGCAATTCGGCGCCTGGGCCGGCACGGGTATCCTGAATTCAGCGCAGGTCGCAGGAGCAGCCTTGGCTTTCGATCCGCAAAACATCGAAACGCTGAAGGTGGCAGAGATCTTCAACATCACCCGCGTGCTGTTCCTGCCTATCATTGTGTTGTGGCTGGCTGCCTGGTATGTCAAGCACGAAGAAGGAGCCAAAAAGGTCAATCTCGCACAGGTCGTCATCGCCAAGTTCCCTGTTTTCGTGCTGGGCTTTATTGCCATGTTTGCTTTGAGTTCAGTCGGCACCTTCGCGCCAGCCGGACACTATCAGGGCAAATACTTCAGCAGCACTGAGGTCAAGGAAGACAAATTGCTCAAGGACAAGGAAGCACGCGCGCTGGATGGCGAGTTGACACGTCTGCGTACGGCTGAAGGCTCACAGGCGCTAAGCAAGTATCTGCTGGACAAGAACGTGGTCCTTGAAGGACACGAAGTAACTTCGGATGAAGCCTTCAAGGCACTGGGCGAACTCATTGCCAACAAGAAAATGATGACCCGGCAACAGGACAACATTCTGCTATCCGTGGCCAAGATGGAGGGATTGGACGCGGTAGCCAAAGGGGCAATCGAAAAGGCGGACAAAGCGGCAACGCACGATTCCAAAATCATAAAGGAATATCGCAACTGGATCGCATGGTTGTTTGCTTTCGGCTTGATCGGATTGGGCATGCAGATCACCGGCAAGGCACTCAAGCAGGCAGGCGGCGCCCCACTGGTCATCGGTGGAATAGTGGGCACGTTGAAAGCCGTCGGTTCCCTGATCGTGGTGCTGATGTTCGTTAAAGAATTCGTTTAAGAGGAGAAAAATCATGGCAGAACCCAAATTCGAACGCGGAACCAGCCTGTCGATCTTTGTTAGCGACCGCAGGGAGGACATCACTGCGCTGATCTTTGCTTTTGCTATCGCATTCGCAGTCATGCTCACGGCCTAAAGTAGTTCAACCAGGCGCGGGCACCTTGTAACATCAGGGTGCCCGCGCATTTTTTTTGCACCTGAATATGAATAAACTAAAATCAATATTGCTGGCGCATCATGGCACAGCTGGTGCCTTGCTGGCAGAAGCGCTGGCGCTGGATATTGGCATTGCCGGTCAAACGCAGATCGTACATTTACTGGTCGTGCCGGATTTTTGGGAAGGCATGCAGGGGGACGACTGGCTGAATAACGCATCGACCCGTGATGCCTTCGGCAGCTATGTTGAAGGCATACTGGAGGCGGACGTCAAGCAGCAGTTGCGCGCGCTTGAAGGTCGCTGTACCGAGCGTGGTTTCGCCTACAAGCCAGTGATGCGACAGGGTGACCCTGCGGAGTGCCTGATGGAGACGGCAGTGCAGGAAGGTGTCTCCATGGTTGTGATCGGCCCGCCCCGACCCAAGGGCGCTCCCGGTTATCGTTCGCGCATGGATTTGGAAAAGCTTGCACGCGGCTTGAATGTGCCGCTGTTGATGGCAGCACGGGCTGTGTCATGATGCATGAAACGACCGCTCAGGCCGGAGAGGATTCTGCCTGGATCAGCGTGGAGTTGCCGCTGTCGCAGCGCGATGCCTACGCATTCATCCAGCAGACCGAACTGCTTTTCAGGCTCAATCCTTACCTTGCGATCAAAACATGGCAGGACGGTGCGCCCGGCAGGATCTATCCGGGTAAAAAGATCCATCTCGATGCATTGAACGAGATGAATGGCATGCAGCAGCCGGTGAACATCAGCGTGACAGATGTTCAGCCGGACAAGTCGTACACATTGAGCTACGACAGGGGGCTTAAACAGGCCACCGCTTTCACTGTGGAGAGCATTACCCCGAATACCTGTCGGCTGACCGTGAAGGAGCGCTATCCGGCCGAGATCAGCGTGGCAGAGCGCGAGGCGCGTCTGAACGAAGTGGATAAGTCGCTGGTGCCGTGGGGCGCGGCTATTCTCGGCTACTTCAAACGCAGCAAGCGCTGGGGATGGCTGCCTTTATACAGCCGGTTTCAGGATTCATTCTGGTTTGGCATGGTGCCGCGCCACCGGCGCATTGCACGGATGCTGATCTGGATCACGGTACTGGAATTCGCCGTGTTCCTGTTTGTGATCGTCATTTACTGGCTGGAACTGGGTCGCGGACATATTTGAAAGATCGGCATCGCCGCTGGGTATGCTGTTGTTCCCCTAACGATGTGCAGCCAGTGCCTTTGTCATCAGCGCGATGATGCACGAAGTCGTGCAATGGACTGAGCGCCCGACGCCTGAAATCGTTGGCGGAAAAGAGTGGGAGTAAAACCCACCAAGAACCGACTGACGGCCCTTGCCAGATTTGAAGTCTGGCCGCCCCACCGGGGTACGCATCTCTTCCAATATGCCAAATCAAACCAATTGACCATCAAGCGTACAAATACCACCTTAAATCCTCAACGCAGGTGATGCACGTCACCCGCGCCGGGTGATGGCGCCTGCGTCGAAAAATTCCAGTATCTGGATTGCCAGCTTGCGTCCGGTTCCGATCCGGTCGCGGAACACGGCCGCCGTGATCTTGCAATCAGGTTGGTCGGCTGCGATTTCTCGGGCAATGGCGGCTAACTGCTCAACCGATTGCGGCATGAAATAATGGTCGTGGGCCGGATCAATTGATGACTACCCCTTTGCTACAATGTGTCGCGACCATACGAGCACCTCTTCATGAAACCCTATGCCGAATCCAGCGAAATAAACAAAGTGCCGATACTTGCGGTACTGAAGGAGATCTTCGCCGATCGCAAGCGGGTGTTGGAGATCGCCAGCGGCACCGGCCAGCACGCGGTGTATTTTGGCAGCGAGCTTCCCCATCTGATCTGGCAACCCAGCGAATTGCCGCAGCATCTTGCCGGCATCCGGGCCTGGCTGGACGAAGCACAACTACCCAACGTGCCGGCACCGCTGGCGATCGACGTGAACGATGCGCACTGGCCGGTCACCCCGGTGGACGCTATCTTCAATGCCAACACGGTGCATATCATCTCCTGGCCGGAAGTCGGGCGCCTGTTCGCGCATATCGGCCGGGTCATCGAGCCGGGCGGATATGTATGTCTCTACGGGCCATACAATTATGGCGGGAATTTCACTTCCGAAAGCAATGCGCGTTTCGATGCATGGCTCAAGTCGCGCGACCCGGACAGCGGTGTGCGGGATTTCGAAGCGGTGAACCGGCTTGCCGCATCGCATGGGCTGGAGCTGCTGCGCGACATCGCGATGCCCTCCAACAACCGCATCCTGGTGTGGAATTCGCAGCGATCTTGATGAAGACATCGACCATGCCGATCGCCTCCGCGCTATCATGTTAAACAGATCTGTATGGAACCGATACATGACCGCATGCCGGTAATCCTTGATCCCGAGCAAATGGCCTGTCGCCCGTGAATTTAATAGGGTGGGGTTGCGGGATGATGCGGGTTTGGTTGAGCCGATGGGGGATGCCGCTTGACATGAGATTATTAACTGGTATTCTACATTCTAGAATATAGAACGCGGGTGCAAGTGATGACGATACTCAAACCCCAGGATGTTCTGGTCATGCTCAAGCTGGTGGCATTGGGCCAGCGGACGTGGTCCTATTCCTGGTTGGCGGAGGAAATGGGCATGAGTCCGTCGCAGCTCCATTCGGCGGTGCGGCGTGCGCTGGCCGCGCAGCTCGCCGTCAAGAAGGAAGACGTGATCACGCCCAATATCCGGAATCTCGAGGAATTCCTGGTGCACGGCCTCAGGTATGCCTTTGTGGCGGAAATAGGTCGTCCGTCCCGTGGCATCCCCACGTCTTATGCTGCGCCGCCGCTGGACAAACATTTTGCCGAATCCGCCGAACCGCCCCCGGTTTGGCCGGACGCAGAAGGTACGGTGCGGGGCGTGGCGTTTTCACCGCTGTATAAACTGGCGCCGCAGGCAGCGCGCTCTGACCCGGCACTCTATGAATTGCTGGCTTTGGTTGATGCCATTCGTGGTGGCCGGGCGCGTGAACGTACTTTTGCGATCAAGGAGTTGGGCAAACGATTGGCGAAGTATGCGTAGGGCGGCCAATCCTAATCTGGAGATCATGGAGATCGCTGTCGACCGCCTGGGCGTGCTGGCGGAGGAGGTGGTGTTTATCGGCGGATGTGCCACAGGCTTGCTGATCACCGATGCGGTGGCACCGCCGATACGTGCCACGAAAGATGTGGATGTGATTGCGGAAGTGGCCTCGCTGATTGAGTATCACCGCTTGGCAAAGCGGCTGCGTGAACTCGGTTTCAGTGAAGATCAAAGCCCGGATGCGCCGATATGCCGCTGGCTGGCAGGCGGCATTTTGTTGGATGTGATGCCGACCCATCCGGAGATTCTGGGCTTTGGCAATGAATGGTATCAACCGGCATTTGATGCGGCCGTGTGGGAAGCGCTGCCTTCGGGCAAGAAGATACGCCTGGTTTCCGCACCCTATTTTCTGGCGACCAAACTGGCAGCATTCGAGGGCAGGGGACAAGGCGACTATATGATGAGCCACGATATGGAAGACATCGTGGCGGTACTGGATGGCCGGCCGGAAATTGTCGAAGAAGTCGGTAACTGCGATCAAAAACTGAGAGATCATCTTCAGCTACGATTGTCCGTCCTGGTAAAGGATGAGCGTTTCCTGGAAGCACTGCCTGGCCACATGCCTGGCGACGCAGGCAGCCAGGCGAGGGTGCCGATCATCATTCAGCGTCTAATAGCGTTAGCCACAAGCAAGAGTATGCCACGACCACTATGAAGCTCATCGACCCCAGAACAACCCACGTCCTGAAGAACCCGGCCATCTTTGCGCTCCGGGTGCTGAAAGGCTTCCAGGCCAACCAGGGACTGCTCCTCGCCGGCGCGGTCGCCTACTACGCGCTGCTGTCGATCGTGCCGCTGCTCATCCTGATGGTGATCGCACTGTCGCAAGTGGTCGACCAGGACTTGCTGTTGGCGACGCTGAACAGGGTGCTGGAATATGTGGCGCCGGGCGAAGGCAATGCGGTGGCGGTGGAGCTGAAGTCGTTCCTCGATCACCGCGAGGTGATCGGCTGGGTGCTGCTGATCACGATGCTGTTTTTCAGCTCGCTCGGCTTCAAGGTGCTGGAGAGTGCGATCTCGGTGATCTTCATGCACCGCGTGGAGAAGAGCAAGCGGCATATCCTCGTTTCCGTGTTGCTGCTGCCTTTCGGCTACATCTTTTTCGTCGGCACCGTGCTGTTCGTCGGCACGTTCGTGATCGTCGACCTGATGGCGATGGGCGGCGAGAACCTGGTCATCCTGGGACATAGCTGGTCGCTGGGCGGCTTCTCGCGCTGGCTGATCTACGTTGCCGGCGTGCTTGGCGAGATCCTGCTGATTTCCTCGATCTACTACTTCATGCCGGTGGGCAGGCTGTCGGTGCGCCACGCACTCATCGGCGGCGCCACGGCGGGATTGCTGTGG
>JBDTPM010000007.1:0-6735 GCA_039932695.1 Gallionella sp.
AAGAAGCCAGCAGCTAAAAAGGCAGCCGCCAAAAAGCCAGCAGCTAAAAAGGCAGCCGCCAAAAAGCCAGCAGCTAAAAAGCCAGCAGCTAAAAAGGCAGCCGCCAAAAAGCCAGCAGCTAAAAAGGCAGCACCAGCTGTCGTATCCAAGCCAGCGATGCCTGCTCCTTCGGCTCCAGCACCTGTTCGTCCGGCCGCAACATGGCCTTTTCCTACACCGGGAATCGGCAAGCCGAACTGATCTGGGTTTTGGCTGTGGCAAAAGCCCCAGATGCTTCGGCAGTAAGGGGCTAGCCGCAGTAGGCTCGGTTTTACAGGCGCACTAATTGGTGCGTGCGCCTTTTTATTTCATCAGCATTGTGCTGGTGTGGATTGTTGTCCTCATTACAAACCAAATGGATTGTGATGGGATTCGTGCCCTCTGAATATTTTTTAGTCTAATAATTGCGTACTGGCGGCGACTGTTCAGTACGATCAGCAAGAAAACATCTGCCGGAGTGAGTCAACTTTGCAGTGCATTGTTGTACAAAGTGATCGGTGCGGCGCTGTTCTGGTCCGTGAGGTACCCGACCCACTCCGGCTCGCGCGATGTCAACCACAGCGTCGTGGTATGTATAAGCGTGATTGAGTACTCCACACCCGAACGCAATTCCCTAAGCAATTGCCCAATACCGGGTGTATTCAAGTGCCACTCGTTTCCATAACGGTTGCCCGCCCCAAAGAGCTTCTGCAGTGCTACGATTCCCGCACTATGGGCGATACTGCGGCGATGGCTCTCGACTTGCAGCCATCGCATTGGGGCGGAAACGCAAGGCTGAATTAATTACAGACAAGTTCCAGAGATGAGCTTCTATTGTGTCGAGTTGCCGTACCGATCCGATGCCGGCAGTTACTATGCCGCATTGGCTGACCTGCCGTGGGCGGCGTGGCTGGACAGTTGCGGGATGGCGCGCTATGACATCGTAACCGCAGCGCCGCACCGTACGCTGGTGCTGGATGAAGGAACAGGCGACCCGTTCGCCTTGTTGCGCGGCCTATTGGGTGAGCCGGTCGCGCCCATTGCGGATGTACCGTTCGCGGGCGGTGCGCTGGGTTATTGGGGTTACGATCTGGCGCGCAGGATGATGACTTTGCCGGACATCGCTCACGTGACAGAACAGCTGCCGCACCTGGCGGTCGGTATCTACGATTGGGCGCTGGTGCTGGATCACCAGCAGCACAACGCACGGCTGGTATCGCAACAACGGTTTGCCGAGACAGCGGAATTGTTGCCGCAGATATTGCGGCGTCTGCAAAACAAGCCAGCACTTCCTGCCGATACATTCCAGGTGCATGGGAAGATAACTTCCAATTTCACACCGCACAGTTATGCGAAAGCCTTCCTGAAGGTACAGGATTACCTGCAAGCGGGAGATTGCTATCAGATCAATCTTGCGCAGCGCTTCAGCGTAAAGGCCGAGGGCGATGCGTACAGGGCATACCTCAAACTGCGCGATTTGAACCCCGCACCCTACTCGGCATTCCTGAATCTGCCGCAAGTCCAGATCCTGTGCAACTCGCCGGAACGGTTCATCAGTGTGCAGGGCGACAGGGTGGTAACCAGGCCCATCAAAGGAACCCGTCCGCGCAGCAGCGATGCGCTGCTTGACCGCCAGCTTGCCGACGAGCTGAGCCATCATCCCAAGGATCGCGCGGAGAATCTGATGATCGTCGATCTGCTACGCAGCGATCTGGGCAAAAGCTGCATTCCAGGATCGGTGCGAGCGCCGAAATTGTTCGAAGTGGAAAGTTTTGCCAACGTGCATCATCTGGTCAGCACGGTGGAAGGCAAGTTGGCCGAAGGACGCGATTCGCTGGACGTGCTGTGCGACTGCTTCCCCGGCGGTTCCGTCACCGGCGCCCCAAAGTTGCGCGCGATGCAGATCATCGAGCAACTGGAGCCGCACCGGCGCGGCGTTTACTGCGGCGCGATAGGCTATGTCGGCTTCGACGGAAACATGGATACCAACATCGTCATCCGGTCGTTGGTCTATGCGAATAGCGAGATTCGTTGCTGGGCGGGCGGCGGCATCGTGGCCGATTCCGATGTGGCGGCCGAGTACCAGGAAACATTGGACAAGGCCGCCGGGATGATCAGATTATTGCAACACTATGGAGGTGAATATGATGGTTCTACGCAAAGCAAATGAACGCGGCTACGCGCAACACGGCTGGCTGGAAAGCTGGCACAGTTTCTCGTTCGCCGATTACCACGATCCCGCCCATGTGCGCTTTTCCAGCTTGCGCGTGATCAACGAAGACATCGTGCAGCCGAACAGCGGCTTCGGCATGCATCCGCACCGCGACATGGAGATACTCACCTACATTCTTGACGGTGCGCTGCGTCATCAGGACAGCATGGGCAACAGCGAGCAGATTCGTGCCGGGGAGGTGCAGGTGATGAGCGCGGGCACCGGCGTGACGCACAGCGAAGTCAATGCCTCGACTGTGCACGCCGTGCATCTTCTGCAGATCTGGATACTGCCCGCGCAACAAAACCTGTTGCCTGGATACCAGCAAAAGGAGTTCGGCGCATCAGCGAAACGCGGACGCTGGTGTCTGCTGGCTTCACCGGATCAGGCCGAGGGTTCGCTGCTTATCCACCAGGATGTGCGCGTTTTTGCCGCGCTTCTGGATGGCGCGGAGACACTGAACCACCCGATCACGGCCGGACGGAAGATCTATCTGCATGTCGCGCGCGGCAGGGTCAGTGCGAACGGGCAAGCTCTCAGCTCAGGAGATGCGCTGATGTTCAGCGATGAGGAAAACGTGAAGCTGGACGCAGGTATCGGCGCTGAAGTATTGTTGTTTGATATGGCGTGACGGTTCTGCCGGTGCAGGCTGCCGCGTATCGATCTAGTGGGGACCGCTTTCCTTGGGGTTGACCACGATGCGTATCAATTTTGCAGTACCGTCGTCAGTGCCTGTAAAAATCAGTTGCCCTTCACGCTTGTAGACGGTCTCGATGCGAGGCGCTTCTTTGCTGAAATAAGAAGGTATCCAGGATTTTTTCGGTTTGGCGGGTTTTTTATCAGTAGGCTTGCCTATCAGTTTTTCCACCTCACTTGCGGTCATGCCCAGCCGCAACTTCGCAAATTTACTCTTGGGGGACGGTGTCCCGACGATTTCGCCTTCAGCTTTGCTGCCTGTCAGTTGAGCCGGTGGGGTTTTGCCATCAGGTTTGCTGCCTGCTTTTGGAGCCGTGACAACTTCACTGTCCGACTTTTTTGTTTTGGCGGGCGATTTTTGAACCTTGGCCGGCGGGGAATCAGAGTCCTTGGCTGATGTCTTGTCGGCAACCGGATCTTTTTTGGTTGCGCAGCCAAACAGGAAGATCAGGCAAACAGCCGGAATCAAATGCTTATTTGGGTTCATACGGTACCCCTTCTAAATTCTGGTGGACATAAATAATCAAGCACAGGTCACTGCCGACGTTGCAATATCTTTTCTGGTCGGATGAGTTGGAAATTATATTCCGCCAGCACGACAGATTCCTGTCAGCCGGGCGTGTTCTTCACCCGGATGATCCGCACCACTTCCTGTATCTTGCGCAAACTGCGCATGACGTTGGCGAGGTGCAGGCGGTTGTTCACTTCCAGCGTGAAGTGCAGGGCAGTGTACTCGCCTTCATGGGTGAAACTGACGTTCTCGATGTTGGCTCCAGCTTCTGCGATCGCGGCGGCCACCTTTGCCAGTACGCCGCGCTGATTGGCAGCCAATAATTTGATGCTGACATCGAAGGGCCGGCTGATGTTCTTGTCCCACACCACATCCAGCCATTGCTCGTTGTTGCTGCGACCTCTGCGCAAGGTCGGGCAGTCGTGGGTATGCACGATCAGTCCCTGTCCGGTCTTGATCACGCCGATGATCGGGTCGCCCGGGATCGGGCGGCAGCACTGGGCGAACTGCACCGCCATGCCTTCCGTGCCTTGTATCGTGATGGCCGGGATAGGCGCAGATTCAGCCGACACGTTCTCGCCGATGCTCGCCAGCTGCCGGGCCACGACCAGGTTGAAGCGGCGGCCCAGTCCGATGTCCGCCAGAATATCCTGGCGAGTCTTCGCGCCGGTATCCCTGAGCAGTTTGTTCCAATGCGCGTCGTCCATGTCCAGTGGTCTGATCCCCAGCGCAAGCAAAGCCTGGTTGAGCAGACGTTCACCGAGCTGGGCGGATTCACCGGACTGCATGGTCTTGAGAAAATGCCGGATGTTGCTGCGCGCTTTGCTGGTGGCGACATAACTCAGCCAGGCCGGATTGGGTTTGGCGTGTGCTGCCGTGACCACTTCCACCCGGTCGCCATTCTTGAGTTCGGTACGCAATGGCACCAGCTCATGGTTGACCTTCACGGCGATGCAGCGGTTGCCGATATCGGTGTGCACACTGTAGGCAAAATCCACCCCGGTCGCACCGCGCGGCAGCGAAAGTATCCTGCCTTTTGGAGTGAACACATACACCTCGTCGGGGAACAGATCCACCTTGAGGTGCTCCAGGAATTCCGAGGAATCGCTGCTTTGACTCAGGCTTTCCAGCAGGTCCTGCAGCCACTGGTGGGTCTTCTTGTGCAGGTCGTTGATCGAATCATGGCTGGTCTTGTACAGCCAGTGCGAAGCGACACCTGCTTCGGCGATCCGGTGCATGTCGTGGGTGCGTATCTGGATCTCGATGGGCGTGCCAAACGGACCGAACAGCGTGGTGTGCAGCGATTGATAGCCGTTCATCTTGGGGATGGCGATATAGTCCTTGAACTTGCCCGGGATCGGATTATATAAACCGTGCAGAACGCCCAGCGCCACATAGCATGAGGCAAAATCATTCACCAGCACACGGAAGCCGTAGATATCCAGCACCTCGGCAAAGGCCAGGGATTTGCTCTGCATCTTCTCGTAGATGCTGTAGATGTTTTTTTCGCGACCGGTGACTTCCGCCTCGATGTGATGTTCGGCCAGATGTTTCCGTATCGCTTCGAGTATCTTGCCGAGCACTTCACGACGATTGCCGCGCGCAACTTTGAGCGCCTTGGACAGCACCGCATAACGATTGGGATGCAGATGCTTGAAGCTCAGATCCTGCAATTCCCGGTAGATATCGTTCAAGCCCAGCCGATTGGCGATCGGCGCGTAGATCTCCATGGTCTCGCGGGCGATGCGCTCCCGCTTGTCGTTCGCCATCGATCCCAGCGTGCGCATATTGTGCAGCCGGTCGGCCAGCTTGATCAGAATGACACGAACATCGCGCGCCATCGCCAGCAGCATCTTGCGGAAATTCTCCGCCTGGGCATCTTCGTGGGTCTCGAACTGGATCCTGTCGAGCTTGCTCAGTCCCTCGACCAATTCTGCAACCGGCTTGCCGAATTTTTCCGCAACCTGCTCGTTGGTGACCTCGGTGTCCTCGACCACGTCATGCAACAGTGCGGCGATGATCGCCTGCACATCGATATGCAGCGGCGACAGGATGCGCGCAACGGCGATCGGGTGGGAGATATACGGGTCGCCGGACTGGCGCATCTGGCCTTGATGCGCTGCACGGCTGAATTCGATCGCTACACGGACGTGTTCGACATCCTGCGGCTTAAGGTAGGAGGATAGCTCCTCGATAAGTAGATCTGCATCGGCCATTTACAATCACGTGGGTTATGCCTGGCCGCGATTGAGTATTTCCTTGCCGACCTTGCCTTCGCTGATCTCGCGAAGCGCGATGACGGTGGGCTTGTCCTTGCTGTTCTCCACCAGGTGCGCTGCACCATTTGACAGCTGGCGGGCGCGGTAAGCTGCGGCCAGTGTCAACTCGAAGCGGTTCGGGATCTGCGCCAGACATTCTTCAACGGTAATGCGTGCCATGTTTTACTCCGGGTTCTGTAATTGGTTGATCAAATCCTGATGACGGGCCAGTTGCCGCTCCCTGCGCAGTTTGGCGGATAGCACCACCGCATTGAGTTCGCGCAAAGCCTCGTTCAGGTTGTCGTTGATGATAACATAATCGAACTCGGCGACATGGGCTACATCCTGGCGCACCGCTGCCAGGCGATTTGCGATCACCGCGTCATTGTCCTTGCCGCGTTTTCTCAGGCGTTCTTCCAGTGCTTTCATCGAGGGAGGCAGGATGAACACGCTGATGCTTTCGGGGAACAGGCCGCGGATCTGCGCCGCGCCTTGCCAGTCGATCTCCAGCAGAATGTCCCGCCCGCGGCTGTTCTCGTGGCTGATCCAGGTTTGCGAAGTCCCGTAGAGATTGCCATAGACTTCCGCGCTTTCCAGAAACTCCCCCCGTTTCGCCATCGAAAGAAAAGTCTCGCGGCTGACGAAATGATAGTCCTTGCCGTCGTGTTCGCCGGGACGCGGATCGCGCGTCGTGTAGGAAACTGACATGTCGATCTGCGGGTTGATATTGAGCAGGGCTTGCACCAGGCTGGTTTTCCCCGCACCGGAGGGCGCACTGATGATAAACAGGTTTCCTGACATGATTTTGGGCACCTATATTAGAGTCAGATTTCGTCGTGAGGCAGTGTTGCATGGCAGATATTACCGCTTACATTTTTATTATATACGGCGCCCTGCAATTTCATTCGCACATCGTCTTATTTATCCAAGATTGTCCATTAGTCGGAATGTGCCCAAAACCCCCTCTATGCCCCCTCGCTACGCTCTCCCCCTTGCACCCGCAAGGGGTACGCCGGTGGGTTCCCCGCTGCTGCGCAGCG
>JBDTPM010000008.1:0-5776 GCA_039932695.1 Gallionella sp.
ATACGGCGGTGTATGACACCATCGTGCGCATGGCGCAGAATTTCTCGCTGCGCTACACATTGGTGGACGGGCAGGGCAACTTCGGTTCGGTGGACGGCGATAACGCGGCGGCGATGCGTTACACCGAGATCCGCATGTCCAAGATCGCGCACGAATTGCTCGCCGACCTGGACAAGGAAACGGTCGATTTCGGGCCGAACTACGACGGCTCCGAGCACGAGCCGCTGGTGTTCCCGGCGCGCATCCCCAATCTGCTGATCAATGGCTCGTCCGGCATCGCGGTCGGCATGGCGACCAACATCCCGCCGCACAATCTGGGCGAAGTGGTGAGTGCCTGCCTCGCGCTGCTGAAAAATCCTGATCTGGATATCGAGCAACTGATCGAATACGTGCCCGCGCCGGATTTCCCGACTGCCGCGTTCATCTATGGCCTGGCCGGAGTGAAGGAGGGTTACCGCACCGGGCGTGGCCGCGTGATCATGCGCGCGCGAACCCACTTCGAGGATTTGGACAAGGCCGGTGGTCGTCAGGCCATCATCATCGATGAACTGCCCTATCAGGTGAACAAGGCCAATCTGCTGATCAAGATCGGCGAGCTGGTGCGCGAGAAGCGCCTGGAAGGTATCTCCGAGATCCGCGACGAATCGGACAAGTCCGGCATGCGTGCGGTGATCGAGCTGAAGCGCGGCGAGAATGCCGACGTGATCCTCAACAAGTTGTACAAGGACACCCAGCTGCAGGACAGCTTCGGCATCAACATGGTCGCCATCATCGACGGCCAGCCAAAACTGCTCAATCTCAAGCAGATGATAGACGCGTTCCTGCGCCATCGCCGCGAAGTGGTGACGCGCCGCAACATATTTGAATTGCGCAAGGCGCGCGAACGCGGCCATATCCTGGAAGGTCTGGCGGTGGCATTGTCCAACGTGGACGAGATCATCGCGCTGATCAAGGCCGCAGCTACCCCCGCCGATGCCAAGCGCGAACTGATGGCGCGCAGCTGGCGTTCGTCGCTGGTCGAGGACATGCTCAGCCGCGTTAGCGATGCATCACGGCCTGACGGTCTGTTGCCGGAATTCGGCCTGGTCGGGAAGGGCAAGACGCGCGGCTATCATCTCTCCGATGCGCAGACCCAGGCGATCCTGGAATTGCGTCTGCAACGCCTGACCGGTCTGGAGCAGGACAAGATCGTCGGCGAATATCGCGAAGTGATGGACAAGATCACCGACCTGCTCGACATCCTCGCCAAGCCGGAACGGGTGACCCAGATCATCGGCGAAGAGCTGGCCGCAGTGAAGGCGCAGTTCGGCGACAAGCGCCGCAGCGAGATCATCACCCACACTCAGGACATGAGCATGGAAGACCTGATCGCTCCGGAAGATGTGGTGGTGACCATGTCGCACGGCGGCTACATGAAGGCGCAGAAGCTGGACGAATACCGCGCGCAGAAGCGCGGCGGTCGCGGCAAGCAGGCGACGGCGACCAAGGAAGACGATTTCATCGACAACCTGTTCATCGCCAACACACACGATTACATCCTGTGCTTCTCGAATCGCGGCAGTGTGTATTGGCTGAAGGTCTACGAGGTGCCGCAAGGCAGCCGCATCTCGCGCGGCAAGCCGATCGTGAATCTGTTGCCGCTGGCAGAGGGCGAGAAGATCAACGCGGTGCTTCCGGTGAGCGAGTTCGTCGAGGACAAATATGTGTTCTTCGCCACCGCCAACGGTACCGTGAAGAAGACTTCATTGACCGATTTCTCGCGCCCGATGAAGCGCGGCATCATCGCGATCAATCTGGACGACGATGACAAGCTGATCGGCGTTGCGGTCACCGATGGCAAGCATGATGTGATGCTGTTCTCTAACGGCGGCAAGGCGGTGCGTTTCGATGAGAACGACGTGCGCCCGACCGGTCGCGCGTCGCGCGGTGTGCGCGGCATGAAGCTGGCCGCCAAACAGCAGGTCATTTCCCTGCTGGTGGCCGAGAACGAAGAGCAAAGCGTGCTGACCGCGACCGAGAACGGTTACGGCAAGCGCAGCCCTATCGTCGAGTACACCCGCCACGGGCGTGGCACGCAGGGCATGATCGCGATCAAGACCACGCCGCGCAACGGCATGGTTGTGGCCGCGACGCTGGTCAATGTCGAAGACGAGATCATGCTGATCGGCACCAGCGGCGTGCTGATCCGCACCCGCGTCAAGGAGATACGCGAGATGGGCCGCACCGCTCAGGGTGTCACACTGATGAATGTGGAGAAGGGCGAGAAGCTTGCCGGTTTGAGCCGCATTGCCGAGCCGGATGAAGAGGCAGAGGAATAAACCCCTCCCAACCTCCCCTTGTCAGGGGAGGAGCCGCTCAGCTCTCCCCCTGACAAGGGGGAGTTGGAGGGGGTTAGACTTTAATTTCCCCCAATTACAGAAATAATTTTTTCAAACTTTGGAGTTAAGACAACATGACGATATACAACTTCAGCGCGGGACCGGCAGTGTTGCCGAAAGCAGTGTTGCAGCAGGCACAGGCCGAAATGCTCGATTGGCACGGCAGCGGCATGTCGGTGATGGAGATGTCGCATCGCGGCAAGGAATACATGGGCATCCATGCGCAGGCCGAGGCCGATCTGCGCGAGCTGATGGGCATACCGGCGAACTACAAGGTGTTGTTCCTGCAGGGCGGGGCGCATCTGCAGTTCTCGATGATCCCGTTGAACCTGCTGCGCGGCAAGCTCTCTGCAGATTATGTGAACACCGGCGAATGGTCGAAGAAGGCGATCGGCGAGGCGAAGAAATTCAGCTATGTGAACGTGGCGGCGAACAACGCCGACAAGAATTGCACTTATGTTCCTGCTTTCAATACCTGGAAGCTGGACAAGGATGCGGCCTATCTGCACTACACGCCGAATGAGACCATAGGCGGCGTGGAGTTCAACTGGACACCCAATACAGGCGATGTGCCGCTGGTGGCGGACATGTCTTCCAACATTCTGTCGCGGCCTGTGGATGTATGGAAATACGGTCTGATCTACGCCGGTTCGCAAAAGAACATCGGCCCGGCCGGTCTGACTTTGGTGATCGTGCGCGACGACCTGATAGGACATGCCAATCCCGCGCTGCCGACGATGATGGACTACAAGACGCACGCCGATAACGATTCAATGTACAACACGCCGCCTACTTACGGCATCTACATGGCCGGGCTGGTGTTTCAGTGGTTGAAGAAAAATGGCGGCATCGGCGCGATGGAGCAGAACAATATTGCCAAGGCCGATTTGCTGTACTCGGCAATCGATTCCAGCAACGGGTTCTACAACTGTCCGGTGTACAAGGCGGACCGTTCCCGGATGAACGTGCCGTTCACCTTGAAGGATGCCCCTTCGACAGGCTCAGGACTGGATGGCGACTTCCTCAAGCAGGCTGATGCGCGCGGCTTGCTTCAATTGAAGGGACACCGCTCGGTCGGCGGGATGCGCGCGTCGATATACAACGCGATGCCGCTGGCTGGTGTGCAGGCCTTGGTCGATTTCATGAAAGAGTTTTCAAAGAACCATGGCTAAGACATTCCAGATCCTGACACTGAACAAGATCTCCGCGCAGGGGCTGAAGCGTCTGCCCGCAGCGCATTACGTCGTCGGTACCGAGATTGCGGAGCCGGATGCGATCCTGGTGCGTTCGCATCACATGCTGGAAATGCATATTCCCGCCAGCGTCAAAGCGATCGCGCGCGCCGGCGCGGGAACCAACAATGTGCCGGTGAAGAAGATGAGCGAGCGCGGCATTCCGGTTTTCAATGCGGCGGGCGCGAATGCAAATGCGGTGAAGGAACTGGTGCTGGCCGGAATGTTGATGGCTGCGCGCAACATCGTGCCCGCACTGCAATTCACCGCAAGCCTGCACGGTGACGATGCCACGCTGCACAAACTGGTCGAGGACGGCAAGAAGCACTATGCCGGTATCGAACTGCGCGGGCGCACGCTCGGAGTCATCGGTCTCGGGGCGATCGGCCGCCTGGTGGCGGATACCGCACTGAGCCTGGGCATGCACGTATATGGCTTCGACCCGGAACTCACCGTGGATGCGGCATGGAGTCTGTCCTCGCAGGTGAAAAAGGCGAACAGCGTCGAGGAACTGCTCAGGCACAGCGACTTCGTCACGCTGCATGTGCCGATGCTGGATGCGACGCGCGGCTTGATCAATGCCCAACGCGTGCAGGCGATGAAGGCCGGCAGCGTGCTGCTGAATTTTGCCCGCGATGCGATCGTGGACAGCGATGCCGTGCTGGAGGCGCTGCACAGCAAGCACCTGCGCTGCTATGTGTGCGATTTTCCGGCTCAGAATCTGCAGGGACAACACAATGTCGTGGCGTTGCCGCATCTGGGTGCGTCCACCGAAGAAGCGGAAGAGAATTGCGCGGTGATGGTGGTGGACCAGGTGCGCGAGTATCTGGAACACGGCAACCTGACCAACACGGTGAATTTCCCGACGCTGGTGATGCCGCGCGAATCCGAGTTCAGACTCGCGATCGCCAACAGCAACGTGCCGAACATGCTGGGACAGATCTCCACCTCGCTGGCCAAGGCGGGCATCAACATCCATAACATGATGAACAAGTCGCGCGGCGAGATGGCCTATACGCTGGTGGACACCGATTCTCCCGTGCCGGCCGCGTTGATCGCGCAGTTGTCCGCGATACCCGGTGTGTTGATGGTCCGCGATCTCCCTTTGTCCAAAGCGGCATGAGGATGTTATAACGGCACTGCGATTTGCGAAAACTCCGGACTTGAAGCGCCATGAGCGAAAAATTGAAACAACTGCGCAAGCAGATCGACCATCTCGATGACGAGTTGCTGAAGCTGCTCAATCAGCGCGCAGGGCTCGCTCAGCAGATAGGTCATCTCAAGGACGACGGGAAGATATTGCGCCCGGAGCGCGAGGCGCAGGTGCTCAAACGCCTGCAAGCCGGCAACAGCGGGCCGTTGAGCAATGCCGCCGTGGCACAGTTGTTCACCGAGGTGATGTCGCAATGCCGCGCGCTGGAAGCGCCGCTGACAGTCGCCTATCTCGGGCCGGAAGGGACGTTCAGCGAGCTGGCCACTCTGAAGCGTTTTGGCAGTGCGGTGCAAGGGCAACCCTGCGCGAGCATTGACGAGGTGTTTCGTGCGGTGGAGAGCAACTCGGCCCAGTACGGCATGGTGCCGGTGGAAAATTCCAGCGAGGGCGCGATAGGCCGCTCGCTGGATCTGTTGCTGCAAAGCACACTGCAGGTGTGCGGCGAAGTGACGCTGCCCATCCATCAGTGCCTGCTGGCGAAGCATTGCGAGCCGGGCAATATCAAGACCGTCTACTCGCATCCGCAATCACTGGGCCAATGCCAGGTTTGGCTGAACACCCATCTGCCTCACGCGTCACGTATACCGGTCGCCAGCAATGCCGAGGCAGCGCGGCTGGCCACAGAAAGTCCGCATAGCGCGGCCATAGCCGGCAGTCAGGCCGCGGCACGTTTTGGTCTGAGCCTGTGCGTCGAGAACATCGAGGACGAAGCCAACAACACTACTCGTTTTTTGATGCTGGGCAACCAGCAGGTAGCACCCTCGGGCAACGACAAGACTTCGCTGGTGATGTCCGCCGCGAATCGTCCGGGTGCGGTGCACGATCTGCTGGTACCGCTGGCCAGACACGGTGTCAGCATGACCAGACTGGAATCGCGCCCGGCGCGCTCCGGCATGTGGGAATACGTGTTCTACGTTGACATCGAAGGACATCAGGACGATGCCAAGGTGGCT
>JBDTPM010000009.1:0-3700 GCA_039932695.1 Gallionella sp.
CCCGCATGGGGTCATCTGTCTGTTTTCCGCCTTGCAGTTCCACGGTATCGGGACACAGCTTCCGTCCGAGATCTGGATGGCCATTGACCGGCGCGCGCGGCGTCCGGCGTTGAAGTATCCGCCGTTGCGTGTAGTCCGCTATACCGGTGCGGCGCTGCACGAGGGTGTCGAGTCCCATCGCATCGAAGGGCAGACGGTCCGTGTCTACAACGTTGCCAAGACCGTGGCCGATTGCTTCAAGTATCGCAACAAGATCGGGATCGATGTCGCGCTGGAGGCGTTGCGCGAGGCTTGGCGCGCACGCCGCTTCACCATGGATGAGCTGGATCGCTATGCCGTTATCTGTCGCGTTCAGCGTGTGATGCGGCCTTACCTCGAGACGCTGATCGCATGAACAGCGTTCGCGACGGCCTTGCCCGTTCGGTGCAGGTGCGGCTGGCACGGCACGCGAAAGCGATCGGCGTGGACCCGAATCTGGTTCTCACACGCTATGCGGTGGAGCGTTTTCTCTACCGGCTCTCGCGTTCGCCGTATGTCGACAGGTTTGTACTGAAAGGCGCATTGTTGCTTCTGGTCTGGCTGGGCGAAACCCTGCGCCCGACACGCGATGCCGATCTGCTGGGGTTCGGCGATCTTTCGGACGATGCCCTGTTGCAGATATTCGCTGACGTTTGCGGTGTCGAGGTTGAACCGGATGCAATGAGGTACTTTGGCGACTCCGTTCGCCTGGAACCCATCCGGATGGAAGATGCATACGGTGGCCGGCGCGTGACGTTACAGGCGGAGATCGGTGCGGCACGGTTGCGCATTCAGGTGGATATTGGAATCGGCGATGTCGTGACTCCAGCGCCTGAATGGCTGGTGTATCCGAGCTTGCTCGATTTGCCGCGCCCCCGATTGCGGGCGTACTCGCGCGAAACCGTGATCGCGGAGAAGCTTCACGCCATCGTGTTTCTCGGCTCAAGGAACAGCCGGATGAAGGACTACTTCGACCTGCGCGCCCTGGCACGCGAAGGTGCGCTGGATATCAGGCTGTTGGGGGAGGCGATTGCGGCGACGTTTGAGCGCCGCCTGACGGCGCTGCCCGTGGATGTTCCCCTTGGGCTGAGTGATGAGTTTGCGCAAGATACCGCGAAGCAAGCCCAGTGGAAGGCCTTTCTCGGCAAGAACCGGCTCGATGCGCCTACGCTGAATGAAGTGATCGTGGAAGTTCGCCGTTTTGTAATGGAACCTTTGAAGTTGGCGCGGCAGACCACTGCATCTCGGAAGTGATCAAGATGAAACGCAGGGAGTTTATCAAGCACGTTCTTGTTAGCGGGGCAATGGGCCTGTTCACAGGCGCGTCGTATGCCGCCCGTCCAACGCCCGCAGAAATCGAGGGGCCGTTCTATCCCGTCCTGGCCCAGAAAGACAAGGACTTTGATCTGACAAGCATACAAGGCCAACCGGGCGTGGCGCGGGGGAAGATCATCATTATCCAGGGGCGGGTGCTGGATACGGAGGGGAAACCGGTTGAAGATGCGACGGTTGATCTATGGCAGGCGAATGCAGCCGGAAGGTATAGTCATCCGCATGATTCAAACAAGGCGCCATTGGATCCCAACTTTCAGGGATGGGCGATCGTGCCTAGCGGGAAGGATGGAAGATTCCGTTTCAAAACGGTCTACCCTGGTTTCTACCCTGCATCCGATACATGGGTGAGACCACCGCACATTCATTTCAAGATCAGCAAGCGGGGATATGTCGAGCTCGTCACGCAGATGTATTTCCCCGGGAATAAGCTTAATGACCTGGACGTTTTGCTGGGACGTAAAAGCAAGGATGAACGCGGGTTGATGATCGCTGACAGGGTTGGGGGTGAGCCGGAAACTTATGAATACGATGTTGTGTTGGAAAGGGCGGGTGAGTAAGGGCATAAGACCAAACCCCTCCCGGCCTCCCCTTGTCAGGGGAGGAGAGATGCGGGGCGGGGGAGTGAGGGGATAAGACCAAACATCGTACGGCTACCCCAATCCACCCCAACCTTCCCTTGCGCCCGCAAGGGGTACGCCGGCGGGTACCCCGCTGCTGCGCAGCGACCCATCCGCAGTCAGGGAGGGAGCGGGGGGAGGAGAGATGCGGATCAAAATATAATCGGGGCAGATCGGAGCGCAGTTGAGCGACACCCCCGTGCCCGAAGGGCGAAGGTGGAGCAAGTGGGGCGTAGCCGCGCAGCGGTGTTCGCTCGAACGAAGGGATGGACGCCGCTTCGTGGCGGACACCCGAAGTTCGATCAACTGTGCTCCGATGGACGCCGCGAAGCGGCATCCATCACGGTATTTTCACTTACAGGCCTTCTTCTGCCAGTGCGGCCTTAACTGCCGGGCGGGCTGCGATACGCTCCATATATTTTTGCAGCACGGGCCATGTAGCGAGATCGACACCGAGACGCGGTGACCAGCGCAGCACGGTGTACAGGTAAGCATCGGCTATGGAGAAATCTTTGCCCATCAGGTAGTCCTTGCCTTCGAGTGATTTTGCCGCGAGGCCGATCCTTCCGTTGAGCCGCTCTTTCATGATGGTCTTGGCTTCTTCCGATAGTTTTGGATTGAACAATGGGCTGTAGCTTTTGTGAATTTCGGTGGCGATGAAGTTGAGCATTTCCTGCAGGCGGTAATGTTCCAGCGTGCCCGCAGGGGGAGCGAGTTTTTTATCGGGTGCCTGATCGGCAATGTATTGCACGACCACCGCCACTTCGGTCAGCAATTGGCCGTTATGCATCACCAAACCCGGTACGTAACCCTTGGGGTTGATGGCGTTGTAGTCCTGGCCTGATTCGGTTTTCTTGTCGCTCCGATTGACTTTGTCCAGTGTGAAGTCGACACCGGCCTCATGCAGGACGATATGCGGGCAAAGCGCACAGGTGCCGGGGACGTAATAAAGTTTGAGCATGGCTGATTCTCCGTCGAATTGATGGCTCGCAGTGTACCAAGTAGTAATTTAAAAAGGCCAGGATCGAATTACTTTCTTGATTGCAGAAGAACGAATCAATAAGAGCAAGCTATCAAGATGAACCACGAACACCTGGAGTAGCTGCGCCGTGCTTTCAGTCAGGAATTGTAATGCTCGGCCCGCAAGGTTTTCTGTATGATTGCGCACAGGAAAGCAGGAGCAATCAACAATGAAACCTTCCGAGTTAAATTACCACCGGCAAAGCCGGTGGTAATTTAACTTGATTATTAGCGATCACGTTCGCGCTCTTCGTGCTTGTTTTTCTTGCGCTTGTTTTCCTGGCCCTGGCCTTGCTGATCTTTCTGTTGGCGCCGCTGTTGATAATACTGCTGCGTCTCGGGCTCGCGCGGTTGATAGCGGTATTTCTCGGATCGGATCGTATGTTGTTGTTCCGGTTCGCGAGGATAACGTTCCCCGGAATATTTCTTTTGGTAGGACGGCAGCGGTGCAGGGCGTGGGGCGGAACGGCGGTCCCATTGATCCCATCCGCTTCGGCGCTGTTCCCAGTCGCGGCCCCAGTGGTCACCCCAGCGTGGCGGGGCGTCGGCATGCCAGCCGCGAAAATACGGCGGGGGCATGCGGTAGTAGCGCACCGGGACGCGCAGCACATACAGCGGCACATAATCACGTTCCACCAGATCCCACGGCCCGTTGTACCAGCTGCTCGCATACCAGTCGTCTCCCTGGAACACCCAGTACAGGCCGTCGT
>JBDTPM010000010.1:0-2481 GCA_039932695.1 Gallionella sp.
GGGAGAACCGAACCCGCTCCTCCCCTGACAAGGGGAGGTTGGGAGGGGTTTGTGGTTAATGGACAATCCAGGGTCATAGGGAAATATTATTCGCCATTATTTGTGTCTTCTGTAGTTTGAATCGCAGAATTAAAGCACCTCGCCCGCATGATCCGCCAGCCTCGACCGCTCGCCGCGCAGCAATGTGACATGCCCGCCGTGTTCCCAGCCTTTGAAGCGATCCACCACATAGGTCAGGCCGGAGCTGCCCTCGGTGAGGTAAGGCGTGTCGATCTGCGCGATGTTGCCCATGCACACCACCTTGGTGCCCGGACCGGCGCGGGTCACCAGCGTCTTCATTTGCTTCGGCGTGAGATTCTGCGCCTCGTCGATGATCACGTACTTGTTCAGGAAAGTGCGGCCGCGCATGAAGTTGAGCGATTTCACCTTGATCCGCGAACGGATGAGGTCGCGCGTCGCCGCGCGTCCCCAATCGCCACCCTCATCATCGGTCTTGTTGAGCACATCGAGATTGTCTTCGAGGGCGCCCATCCACGGTGTCATCTTTTCTTCTTCGGTGCCGGGCAAAAAGCCGATGTCCTCGCCGACCGGGACGGTCACACGGGTGATGATGATCTCCGAATACAATTTGTTTTCCAGTGTCTGCAGCAAGCCGGCAGCCAGCGTCAGCAGTGTCTTCCCGGTGCCTGCCTGGCCCAGCAGCGTGACGAAATCGATGTCCGGGTTCAGCAGCAGATTGAGCACGAAGTTCTGTTCGCGATTACGCGCAGTGATGCCCCAGACGTTGTTCTTGCTGTGGGTGTAATCGGTCAGTGTGCGCAACAGCGCGGTCTGGTCGTTTTGCTCCAGCACCACCGCGTAGAACGGCGTGGTGTCATTTTCCTGATAGACGAATTGATTGACGAAGAATGCCCCGCATAACGGGCCCTGGATCTGATAATAAGTGTGGCCTTCCTTCAGCCACGACTTCATGTCCTTGCCGTGCGTTTCCCAGAAATCATCCGGCAGCGGCAGCACACCGGTGTAGAGCAAGTCGGAGTCTTCCAGCACCTTGTCGTTGAAATAGTCCTGTGCCTCCAGACCCAGCGCACGCGCCTTGATGCGCATGTTGATATCCTTGGAAACCAGGATCACCGCGCGTTCAGGTTGTTTGCGCTGCAAGTGGATGACCACGGCGAGAATGGCATTGTCTGCCTTGCCGTGCGCCATGTTAGGCGGCAGATCGTTATCGACGAATTCGGTTTGCAGGTACAGTCGACCGGTGCAGTTCTTGTGCGCGGGGGATTCCAGCGCGATGCCTTCGTCTATCTTGTGGGGTGCATCGCTGACGATCTCGTCGAGGAAGCGGCTGGCCTGGCGTGCATTGCGGGCGACCTCGGTCATGCCTTTTTTCTTGTCGTCCAGTTCTTCCAGCACCAGCATCGGCAGGCAGATATCGTGTTCTTCGAAACGGAACAGGCTGGTCGGGTCGTGCAACAACACGTTTGTGTCCAGCACGAACAGCTTGGTGTCATCATTAGTTTCGTCTACTACCGCTTTTTTGCTTGGGGTTGCCATTGCGTTCCTTTAGTTGAGGGTGGTGACGAAATCCAGTACTTCCTGCGCGTGACCGTCGGCTTTGACGCCGCGCCATTCGTTGCGCAACACGCCATCCTTGTCGAACACGAAGGTGCTGCGCTCGATGCCACGCACCTGTTTGCCATACATGTTCTTCATCTTGATCACTCCGAACAGTTCGCAGGCCGTTTCATCGGCATCCGAAAGCAGCGCGAACGGCAGGGTGAACTTGGCCTTGAAATTCTCGTGCGACTTGATGCTGTCGCGCGAGATGCCGGCCAACTCGCAATTCGCCTTTTTGAACTTCGCATACAGATCGCGGAACTGCTGCGCCTCTGAGGTGCAGCCCGGTGTATTGTCCTTGGGGTAGAAATAGATGACCAGATGCTTGCCGCGCGCGCCGGATAGGGTGAAGGTCTGGTTGCCCGTTGCGGGCAGTGAAAAATCTGCAACAGTGATCTCTGACATGAATGAATCCAATAGATAGGGTGACATTCTTGTCAAAAATCGCGCTAAAGGCAAGCATCATCGCGACCGGCATCACCGCGACCTCGTCAAATCGACCCGGTTGTGCTACGGTTAATGCCGTTTTACAGAAATTGAAATCGATGACCGATACTGATTACATGCGCACCGCGCTCGATCTGGCACGCCAGGCGCAGGCTGCCGGCGAGGTGCCGGTAGGTGCGGTGGTGGTGCTGGAGGGCGCGATCATCGGCCGCGGTTTCAATGCGCCGATCTCGAGGCAGGATCCATCCGCACATGCCGAGATGATGGCGTTGCGCGATGCCGCGCAAAATATTGGAAATTACCGTCTGGTCGGTTGCGAACTGTTCGTCACGCTGGAGCCCTGTCTGATGTGTGCGGGGGCGATCATGCACGCGCGCATCGCGCGGCTGGTGTACGGGGCGAGCGACCCGAAGA
>JBDTPM010000011.1:0-4088 GCA_039932695.1 Gallionella sp.
TCGACCCGCCCAAGTTCGCCCCCACCGCCGCCTTCGCCGAAAAAGCCGCGCGCGGTTACAAGGATATCAACCTGCTGGGATTCAAACTGCTCAGGCCGGGCGGCCTGCTTTGCACCTATTCATGCTCCGGCGGAATCAGCGAAGACCTGTTCCAGAAGATCATCGCGGGTGCCGCGCTCGACGCAGGCGTTGATGCGCAGATCGTGCATCACCTGCATGCGAGTGCGGATCATCCGGTGTTGCTGAGTTTTCCGGAGGGGGCGTATTTGAAGGGGTTGGTGTTGAGGGTAAACTGACCCTGTTACAATGATGCACTGGTTATGAAAGTTGAAGGACATGGGAACAGAACTGCTGCCAAAATACATACGAGATAATTTCGAGGTATACGAGTGGAAACACGCGTGTGCCATCTTAAAACAAGACTTTCCCAATGAATGGAAAGATGTCATTGAAGTCTTGACTGGTTTTCGTTTCCGTCGTAGTTGGCTAACCATCGGTGGTGGACGCAAGTCAAAAATCTCTGAAGCAATTGATGGTGAACTGTATGCACGCGGCTGGGTTGAAAAACAGTTCGACACCGAAATTGTCGTCGATACCAATCGAATTGAAAGCCCCACACATCAGGTTGATTGCTTTAAAAACCGCGTTGCACTCGAAATCGAGTGGAACAACAAAGATCCTTTCTTTGATCGCGACCTTAATAATTTCCGGCTGCTCTTCGAACTACGAGCCGTGTCTGTTGGAATCATCATCACCCGATGCGACAACTTGCAGGAAATTTTCAACGAATTGGGGAGAGGTTCGAGTTTTGGGGCTTCTACAACTCACATGAGCAAGTTGCTGCCGCGCATCGAAGGTGGTGGAGGTGGCGGTTGTCCTGTATTGGTTATTGGTATTACCAAAGATCTCTATATCGAGGACTGACATGTCTAAGCTAAAGCAAAATATAATTTCTGAAGTGGGCGCTGACCTTTTGGCTCGGACAGCAGGTCGGACCTTTACGACCATTTTGGCTGACCCGCCTTGGCAATTTCAAAACCGAACTGGCAAGATGGCTCCAGAGCACAAGCGGCTCAACCGTTATGGGACGATGGTTCTAGACGATATTCTTGCCCTGCCTGTGAACCAACTAACCACTGACACAGCTCATCTTTACTTGTGGGTACCCAATGCACTCTTGCCGGATGGGTTGCGGGTTTTAGAGGCATGGGGATTTCAATACAAAAGCAATTTGGTTTGGCACAAAGTGCGAAAAGATGGCGGCCCTGATGGTCGTGGTGTGGGTTTCTATTTCCGAAACACAACTGAACTCATACTGTTTGGCGTGAAAGGTAAAAACGCAAGAACACTTGCTCCCGGTCGAAGCCAGGTAAACATCATTAGGAGCATGAAGCGCGAACACAGCCGCAAGCCCGACGAGATGTACAAACTTGTCGAGGCATGCAGCCCTGGACCGCGACTTGAACTCTTTGCACGAGGATCTCGTCCTGGCTGGACGACTTGGGGTAACCAAGCTGACGATTACTACCCAGATTGGCCAACCTACAGCAACCATTCCCAATCTCAATCTGAAGCTGAACCAGATCTATTTCTGGATAGAACGGTTTAATCGCCAACCTAGGGGTAAGTCGCGGGGCGCATATCACCCCCCACTACAGGACTCGAACAGTGCTCGCCTAAACCTCCACTCACTTGCACCTGATCGAGGCGCTGCACAGGGGAAGGGGGGTGCAAAGGGCGCATCATCGTAATTTATCGATTGATAATCTGTATTGAGCCGATGATGTCTGTATCAGTTAGATGTACCATTTCTGGCGCAATTGGGGAGCGCTGAATCAACTGTTCAGCTAGGAGCGACATCTGGTTGAGGATGGAATGGAGGTAATGAAGAGCATCCGGTTCTGTTTCGCGCATTGGCTTTCTTCCTGCTGAAGCAGCAATAAGCTCATCAAAATCTTTGTACAACGCACCGCCAGAACGTTTCTCCTTAAGTTCACGTGCATTACTTGGCAGGGCATAGTAAAGCTGTGGGATCGAACTCCCGTCCGTGATAGCAATTTGATCTAGAACAGCAAATGCTATCCCTGCGGCTTGCTCCATTGGTGCGCTATGAGTGAATAAATTTCGATATGCCGTAAACGTTGCAAGCCAACCATCGCCGTTCCCTGCTGTTAAAAGCTCCGTGGCGAGATCGTCATTGTGAGCCTTGCTTTTGGACAGCTTCTCATGTAACTTTCCAAACGATGTGATTTTCTCAAAGCCAAATAAAAATTTGGCCGCGAACTCTGCCATGTTATCTCTAAGAACTGCCAGCTCCCAAAAAAGCGCGTGTATTGCCAAGTACACCGGAGGGGAGTTCAAGTCTTCAAATCTTTCAAACTCTCTGAGCGCACCTTGTTGTGCCCTGCCGCATAATTGGGTGCTATAGGTCTCAGATAAATTCAGCAGGCGCATCTCGCTATACATCAGTTCAGATGCAATTCGTGACACCACATCCATTAATACCATTTCGTTCTTTTGAGATGCGGCGTGTGCCACTTGGCGCCATTGTTGATGCATGTCTGAAACGCGCCAAGAACCTACATAAGCACGAAACTCAGGGGGCCTAGTTCCTCGTATTTCATCTATGTCTTGGATGAATGTGGCACCCATTACAGAGAAGCCAACCTGTCTCAGCATGTAAAATAAATTGGCGTAGGTCGTCAGTTGAAATTCATAGAAAATTGGCCCATTAAGACCTGCCCGGATTTGCACTAGCGCCCCGGGTTCGTTAACGGCGACTAAGCCGCCGTTCAACCAAATGATGCGGCAAACATGGGGCCACTCTTTATTCTGTGATGTCATTTTATTTTTTGTAATGCGTCCTTTGCATACTACCCATTTCCCCTGTGCGCCGCCTCGATCAGTTGCAAGTGAGTGGAGGTTTAGGCGAGCACTGTTCGAGTCCCGCAGCGGGGCGCGGGGTGTGCGCCCCGCCAGGTCGAGTTGCGCAGCCCCGCTTGCTTGCGGCTGATCGAGGGTACCCCGCAGGGGCGGTAAACCGGGGTCGCCTTTTCTTTGGTCACTTTCTTTTTGGCGAAGCAAAAGAAAGTAACTAGCTGCCGGTCTACCCCCGGCGAAGTTGATTTGGCTTTGTCTTTGATGTTGGGTTACGTTGCGCTCAACCCAACCTACATGCTGCGCTTTAAAACAAGCGGCGACGTGTCGCCGCACTCCACATCACGGCAGATTCAACATCGGCTTGAACCCCAGCTTCCTCTCCATACTCTCCGCACTGCCACGCGCTTCGCTCTGATTGGCATACGGGCCGACATGCACCCGCACCAGTCCATCCTTGCTGGATAAACTGAACTGCTTGCCGAGGTCACCGAGTTCGTTGCGCATGCGGTTCAGAAAACTCTCCGCGGCTTGCTGCGATTTGAATGCGCCGAGTTGCAGATACACATTGCCGTTGCTGCTTGGCGGCAACGGCGATAGCACGGCGGTTTCGGCCACCGCTGAAGTTGCCGGGCTGGGCAACGCCTGGCTTTGCACGGTGCTCGCGGCGATGGTGCTGGTACTGATGCCGGCACTGGAGTTTGCGGAAAGGCTTTCCACCTCGACCTCCGCACTGCCGTTGCCGAGTATGCCGAGTTTGTGCGCGGCGGTATACGACAGGTCGATCACCCGGTCATGCAGGAACGGTCCCCTGTCATTGACGCGCACGATGACGGATCTTTGATTGGCGAGATTGGTCACGCGTGCATAACTGGGGATAGGCAGCGTGGGATGTGCGGCTGTCATCGCATACATGTCATACACCTCACCGACCGAAGTCCGTTGGCCGTGGAATTTCTTTCCATACCATGAAGCGATGCCGCGCTGTTTGTAGGCGCCGGTACCGGTCAAAGGCGTGTAGGTCTTGCCCAGTGCAATGTAGGGGCGATTGGCATAACGATGCAATGGCTCATTCTTCGGCACGGCATCGGGTATCTGGTCCAGATTGGCGGGCGCGTCGGCACCCGGCCCGTCTCCGCTGAGGTAGCCGCCGGAACCGGCAGTGGCGCCAGCCTCGGCCGGTGCAGTGCTTCCAGGCTGTTCAGCTTTAC
>JBDTPM010000012.1:0-6459 GCA_039932695.1 Gallionella sp.
GTTCGTGTATCACCAGCGGACGACGCAGCAATGCCGCCATCATGCCGCCCGGGAAAGTGATGTAGCCGCCCATGCCCAGCACCACGTCGGGACGATAGCGGAGTATCGCGGCAACACTCTGCCACAACGCAACAAGCAGATTGAAAGGCAGCATCAGTTTGCGTAACAGGCCCTTGCCGCGCACTCCGGAAAAGCGCACCCATGCCATTTCGTAACCGTGCCTGGGCACCAACTCGGCTTCCATGCTGCGGGGTGCGCCCAGCCAGGTCACCCGCCAACCCTGCGCACGGAGGATATCGGCGACTGCCAGCGCAGGGAAGATATGCCCACCGGTTCCGCCTGCCATGATCAAAATGCTGCGACTCATATAAAACCCAATCTTTGCCACAGAGACCACAGAGCAAATCTGCCGCACTCTCTGTGTTCTCTGTGGCTGATTTGTTTTTTTGGGTTCATATCGATAACCCTCGCGCGACACGCCTATTCTCGTAATCCACCCGCAACAATATCGCCGCCGCAACACAATTCACTACCATGCCGCTGCCGCCGAAGCTCAGGAACGGAAGGGTCAAACCTTTGGTCGGCAACACCCCCATGTTCACGCCGATGTTGATCATCGCCTGTGCCCCGATCCACACACCGATGCCTTGTGCGACCAGCGCTGAAAAATTGCGCTCGAGAAATGCCGCATGGCGACCGATCTGGACCGCTCGTACCACCAACAGTGCGAATAACAAGATCACCGCAGTCACGCCGACCAAGCCCAATTCTTCGGCGATCACCGCCATCAGGAAGTCGGTATGCGCTTCCGGCAGGTAGAACAGTTTTTCCACACTACCCCCCAAACCCACGCCGAGCCATTCGCCACGTCCGAAGGCGATCAGCGCATGGCTTAATTGATAGCCCTTGCCGTAAGGATCAGCCCAGGGATCCATGAAGCCGATGACACGCTGCATCCGGTAGGGCGCATAGATCGTCAGCGCGGCAAACAACAGCGGAAGCGACACGATCAGGCCAATGAATACCTTGAGGTTGAAACCGCCCAACCACAACGTAGCCAACGCGATGGAGCAAACCACCACCAGTGCACCCATGTCCGGTTCAAGCAGCAACAGCACGCCGATCAATGCCATCACCAACAGCATCGGCAAGAATGCCTTGATGAACAAATGCTTGATCTTCCCCTTGCGCACCGTGTAATCGGCCGCATACAAAACCGCAAACAGCTTCATCAATTCGGAAGGTTGAAGATTGATGATGAACAGCGACAGCCAGCGACGACTGTGATTCACTTCGCGCCCGATACCCGGTATCAGCACCAATGCCAGCAATGCCACTCCGATCAGGAAAAATATCGGGGCGTTGCTTTGCCAGTTCTGCACCGGCACCTGGAATGCAAAAATCCCCGCGATCAACCCGACCGCGATGTAAATGCCATGGCGGAACAAATAGTAGGCCGGTTGGTAACCGGTGAATTTGTTGGCTTCCGCCGTGGCGATCGAAGAGGAGTACACCATCACCAAACCGAGTGCCAGCAGGCTTATCAATACCCAGATCAGCAATTCATCGAATTGCGCCTGAGTAGGCTTTATGCGCGTCCTGACTGCGGAAGGGTGGGGGTGAAACCCACGCGTTCCTTTTGCTGGAGTAAGTTCTGCAGCGCGGCGTCTCGATAGCAAATTGCCCAGCTTTGACATATAAGTTGTACCGGCTAGTGAGACCACGATTTCTCCTTCGCCAGTCCTGTCACCGCTTCGATGAACACCTCGGCTCTATGCTCATAATTGCGGAACATATCGAAACTGGCACAAGCCGGTGACAACAACACCGCATCGCCGCTTTGCGCCAGTCTTGCCGCCAGTTGCACCGCATCATTCATATCTTCGGCATGCAGCACATCCACACCGCATCCATTCAAGGCAGATGCCAGCAGCGGTGCATCCCTGCCGATCAACACCACGGCACGCGCGTATTGCGCCACGACCGGATTAAGCGGTGTGAAGTCCTGCCCTTTGCCTTCGCCTCCGGCGATCAACACTGCCTTGCATCCCAACCCCTGCAGCGCGGCGATGGTCGCGCCGACATTGGTGCCTTTTGAGTCGTCGTAGTATGTGATGCCGCCGATCTCTGCCACACGCTCCACGCGATGCGGCAACCCCTTGAAGCTGCGCAAAGCTTCGAGCAGCGCTGGCATCGGGAAATCTATCGCCCGGCTCAGCGCCAATGCGGCAAGCGCATTCGCCACGTTATGCATGCCGACCACCTGCAACTCGCTGGCCCGGATCAATCGCTGCCTGCCTTGCATCAGCCAGATATCCCCTTCGGTGCGCTCTATCCCGAAATCACTTTCAGTGTCGGGCGAATCCAGGCCGAACGTGATGATCTTGCAATCCTTGCGCGCCATATTCATGCTGCGCTCATCGTCGCGGTTCAGCACTTGCACGCCACAACCGGAAAATATCCGCGCCTTTGCGGCGATGTATTCAGCCATGTCTGCATAGCGATCGAGGTGATCTTCGCTGATGTTCAGCACCGTCGCGGCATCGGCATTCAGGTTGTAGGTGGTTTCCAACTGGAAACTGGACAGCTCCAACACCCACACCTCGGGCTGGTTCACGCCACGTTCCAGCACCACATCCAGCACCGCCGGAGAAATGTTGCCGGCCGCCACCGCGTCCTTGCCTGCCGACTTGCACAGGTGTTCGACCATGCTGGTGACGGTGGTCTTGCCATTCGCTCCGGTGATCGCGAGGATATGCGGGCGGTTATCCTTGGGCAAAGATTGCGCGAACAATTCGATGTCGCCCACCACCTCGATGCCGCGTGCGACCGCCCTTGCCACAGCCGGGTCGCGCAACGGCACACCCGGACTGATCGCGATCAGCTCGATGCCGTCAAACAAGGCATCGTTGAAATTCCCGCAATAGATCTGCCCGGCGGCGACATATTGTCCGGCCTCGGCCAAACCCGGCGGCGCACTGCGGCTGTCCGCCACCCGCAGATGCGCGCTTTGTGCGCTGAGCCAGCGCACCATGGACAACCCGGTTTCCCCGAGGCCCAGTACCAGCACCGATTTGTCTTTATGGGGTGTCATCTCAACTTGAGGGTCGCAAGTCCCAGCAGAACCAGCAATATCGTTATGATCCAGAATCTGACCACGACTTGAGTCTCTTTCCAGCCTTTCAATTCGTAATGATGATGCAGTGGTGCCATGCGGAACACACGCTTGCCGGTCAGCTTGAACGACGCCACCTGGATCATCACCGAGACCGCCTCGACCACGAACACTCCGCCCATGATGAACAGCACCAGCTCCTGACGCACGATCACCGCAACCGTGCCGAGCGCCGCACCGAGCGCCAGCGCGCCGACATCGCCCATGAACACCTCGGCGGGATACGCGTTGAACCACAAGAAGGCCAGCCCCGCACCGGCGATCGCCCCGCAGAACACCGCCAGCTCGCCGGCGCCGGGAATGTACGGGATGCCGAGATATTTGGAGAACACCGCATTGCCCGCCACATAGGCGAAGATCGCCAACGCACCGCTGACCAGCACGGTAGGCATGATCGCCAGCCCGTCCAGACCGTCGGTCAGGTTCACTGCATTGCTGGTACCGACTATCACCAGATAGGCCACCGTGATGAACAGCAATGCAGGCAACGGGAACACCAGAAACTTCAGGAACGGCACGATCATCTCGGTATGAGCAGGCAAACTGGCGCTGTTCCACAAATAGACGCCAACCATCAGTGCGATGATGGATTGCCATAACATCTTGGTTTTGGCCGACAAACCCTTCGGGTTGCGATGTACCACCTTGCGGTAGTCGTCCACCCAGCCTATCACCCCGAAACCCAGCATCGCGAGCAACACCACCCACACGTAATGATTGTGCAGGTCGCCCCACAACAAGGTGGTGATCGCGATCGAGATCAGTATCAGCGCGCCGCCCATCGTTGGCGTGCCGGCTTTAACCAGATGAGTCTGCGGCCCGTCACTGCGCACTGACTGGCCGATCTTGTAGGCGGTCAGTTTGCGTATCATCATCGGCCCGACCAGAAACGAGATCCCCAGCGCTGTCATCGCCGCAATGACGGTACGCAGCGTGATGTAATTGAACACGCTGAAGAACCTCACGTCTTGAGCCAACCATTGGGCGAGAGCTAATAACATTCGTTCTCCTCAGTGCACCGTGAAGTGCTCAACCACGCGTTCCATTTTCATGAAGCGCGAACCTTTGACCAGCATGGTGGTGTTGCCGTCCAATTCCTTTTCCAGCGCGGCCAGCAAATCTTCGACGCGCTCAAAGTGCCGCCCACCGCTGCCGAATTCGCTTACCGCGCCGGCGCTCAATGCGCCCAGTGCGAAAAGCCGTTCGATGCCGGCACGACGCGCTTCACTGCCGATCTCGGCATGAAGTTTTGCGGCCTCATCACCCAGCTCTCCCATGTCACCCAGCACCAGCACGCGCTTGCCGGCAACATTGGCCAGAACGCCGATCGCCGCGCGCACCGAGGCAGGATTTGCGTTGTAAGTGTCATCGATGAGTATGGCGCCATGTTTCGCCGCTTTGCGCTGCATGCGTCCGGCCACTCCGGTGAACCTTTCCAGGCCGACAGCGATGGTTTCCAGCGGAACATTCAATGCGATCGCGGCAGTGGTCGCCGCCAAGGCGTTGCGTGCATTGTGCACACCCGGCACTTGCAAATCTGCGGTGAAATTCCCCTGCGGAGCCCGCACTTCGAGCTGCAAGCCGGATCCCTTCGGCTGCCATCGCCCCGACACATCGGCCTGTTGATCCAGTCCGAATTCGAGCAACGGGTGCGCGCCCACCAGGGTTCGCCACAGCGGCGCATAGGCATCGTCGGCATTGATGATCGCGGTACCATTCGGACTCAGCCCGGCAAAGATCTCCCCCTTGGCTCCCGCTACTGCATCCACCGAACCCAGACCTTCCAGATGCGCGCCGCTGGCATTGTTGACCAGCGCTACATCGGGACAGGCGATGCGCGTCAGATAATCGATCTCGCCCGGGTGATTCATGCCCATCTCGATCACGGCATAGCGATACTGCGCGGCCATTTGCAACAGGGTCAGCGGCATGCCGATATCGTTATTGAGATTGCCCTTGGTCGCCAATACTCCAGTCTCGTTGCCGGCCGCTGCACGCAAGATACCGGCGAGCATCTCCTTCACGGTGGTCTTGCCATTGCTGCCGGTGATCGCCACCAGCGGAATATCGAATCGATTGCGCCAATAGGCTGCGAGCTGTCCCAGCGCGAGACGCGTGGAATAAGGCACAAGGAGCAAGGTACAAGGAGCAGGAGACGCCGCTTGATCTTGCGCCTTGCCGCTTGCACCCTGCTCCTCAATCACGGCGGCAACTGCCCCGGCTTGTGCAGCGGCTGCGACAAACTCGTAACCGTCGAAATGTTCGCCGCGCAACGCGATGAACAGATCGCCGGGATTGATTTCCCGGCTGTCGGTCGAGACGGCGGTGAAGCGCACATCCTCGCCGACCAACCGGCCATTCAACACCCGCGCAGCCTGTGACAGCAGCATCATTCTCCAACTCCCCGGATGTCCTGAGCCTGTCGAAGGGCCTGCCATGACTGCAGCACCTGCTGTGCGACGGCCACATCGCTGAACGGATGCCTGACCCCGTTGATCTCCTGATATTCCTCATGTCCTTTTCCCGCCACCAGCACCGTGTCGCTTTGGCGCGCCATAGCGATGGCGCGTTCGATGGCGGCAGCGCGATCGACGATGACCTCGTGATTGTTCGCGGTCATCCCGCTGAGCACTTCGGTGATGATGTGCTGCGGGTTTTCGCTGCGCGGGTTATCGCTGGTAACGATGCAGTGATCCGAGAACCGCTCCGCCACCAGCCCCATCATCGCGCGCTTGCCGCGGTCCCGGTCGCCGCCGCAGCCGAAAACGCAGATCAATTTGCTTCCCGCTGGCGCACCCGACGTTTCATCAGTCTCGGGACAGATTTCGCGCAATGCCAGCAGTACCTTTTCCAGCGCGTCCGGCGTATGCGCATAATCCACGATCACCGTCGGCTGCCATGGGCCGCCGATACGCTGCATGCGTCCGGCCACGGGCTGCACTTTGCCCAATGAGTGAACCGCATCGTTCAAGCTGATATCGCTCACCAGCAGCACTGCCAGCACACCCAGCAGATTCGCCGCGTTAAATCGCCCGATCAGCGCACTGTTCAACTGCGCCCCACCCCAGCTGGTGTGGACATCAAGACGCATCCCCTGTCCGTTCATTTCGGCCAGATGACCATACACCATGCGGATGCCCAACTTTCCGGCGAGTTGCATCGCGGCATCGCTCATGCCGTAGCCGATCACTTCGACGGTCTCATTTCGCAGTTGTTCAGCCAACTCTGCGCCGAAACTGTCATCGAGATTCAGCACCGCATATTTCAACCGCTCCCATTCGAAC
>JBDTPM010000013.1:0-3816 GCA_039932695.1 Gallionella sp.
ATTGAACACGCCGATCTGCCTCGGATGCTTGGTATCGCTGACATCGAACACCAGTACCCCGGCTGCATCGTCCGCAACGAACAAGGTATTACCCGAAACCTCCAGGCTCCACGCCTTCCCCGGCGTTTTGACATCGGAAACCAGTTTCGGAATTGTCGGATCGCTCACGTCGATGATCTGGAAGCCGCCGCGATGACCGGCCAGATAGAGCAGGTTTCCCGACAGCTTGGGCGTGTACGCCAATCCCTCGGTGGCCAGACTGGAGACAGCAGCGGGATGCAGCGGGTCGCGCACATCGACTATCTGCAAGCCGTGGTCATCATCCGCGATGTATGCATATCCGTCGCGCACCACCACGCCTTTTGCCGAACCGGGTGTGTGAAAACTCGACAACAGGCGCGGATGGGATGGCGTGCTGATGTCATACAGATGCAAACCGGAAAACCAGTCGGCCACATAGGCGATGTCACCGGCGATGAACAAGCGTCGTTCGCCACCGAAGTTGACGCCCTGACCGGTATCCAGATTTTCATTGGAGAACAGCGGCGGTGTCGCCGAGAAATCGATGCTCTGCAATTCCGATCGGGTTGCGGCAAGCACGGTCTTGCCATCCAGCCAGATTGCCCCCAGCCGATTGGCATCCGGGTTGGCGGCAATTGCGCCGATGTTGCGTTGCGACGCGGCAATGGCGGGCAGCTCGGGATTGCCGGTATCCAGGCTGATGATTTCGGCCCTGTCATTCCACAGCAACGCCCTGTCGTCATATATTTCGATCCCCGCAACGCGTCCGAGCCGGCTGTGACTGCCCAGCCATCTGGCATGTGCGGGATCGGATACATCGAACAATGTGACGCCCTGATCTCCGCGCGCCACCAGCGCCACATCATCCTGCACCGTGACGGCCGTGGCACCGCCGGTAACGGCATGATGTCCGATCTGCTTCAGATTTGTTTTGTCGCCGGTATCGAGGATCGCCAGGCCGAATCCGGGCTGGGCCGCGTAGAGGTTATCGCCGCTGACGAATATTCTCTTCGCTGCGCCATCCAGAGCGAACCGGGACAGCTCGACCGGGGCGCGCGGGTTGCGCATATCGATAACCGCAACCGTGATATCAGCCAGCAACAGATAAACGTAATCATCCTGCACGGCGATATCGGTTATCGGCTGTTTGGCACGATAGCGGCCCAGCAATGCAGGCTTTGCCGGTTTGCCGATATCCAGCATGACGACTTGGGTCGCATCAACGACCAGCCACGCATGATCGTTATCGACGACGACGCGGGTCGCTTTGCCGTGCGTGACATATGCAGTGGATATTTTTATCCTGCCTGAAGCGGCGATATCGGCGATCAACATACCCCGCGCACCTGCGGCGAGCAAACCCCGGCCCTGATACACCGCCATGTCATGGATACGATAGCGCAGCGGCAAGGTCTGTTTGAGGTAGGGCCCGCCCGGCATGATCACGTACTGGTGATCGATCCCGTCCGGGACTTGCATGCGGATCTCGGCCGCGCGCCCCTGCGGGAGATCATTCGGCGAGACAGTGTGAGTGGCGGATTCCGCCCGGGCGCAGGTGCAGACCAGCGTCAACAACAGGACACGAAACAACATAAGTATGGATCTTCCCCGGCAGCAAACGAGGCTGCAAGAGTATTACTACCGGGCCCCGGAAGCCAACTGATTTTTTCTGGCCGCGATCAGCAACGCCCACACACCCAACGCGAGGTAGCACAGCAGCGACCATTCCGGGATACCGAGCGTGAGGAAGGTCCAGCCCTTGGCTGCACATTCGCCGGAGCCGTGCATCAGTTGCTTGAGCAGATCGCTCATCGGCATGGTCTCCAGCATATAGTCCAGCCCCGGACCGCAGGCGGGAACCTGGTCCTTGGGCAGATTCTGTATCCAGATATGGCGTCCGGCGACCGCCACGCCGGCAAGGGATATCAGCGCGATCAGTACCGCATAGATGCGCTCGCCCGGGCGCTTCGGCCCGTGCAAGGCGGCAAGCGCGAACACCACCAGCAGCACGATGAACACCACGCGCTGAACCATGCACAATGGGCAGGGATCCTGATGTTTGACGTATTGCAGGAACAGGGCAAAACCTATCAGGCCGCCGGCGAACAGCGCCCCGGCCAGATACAGCCAGCGATTGGAAATGCTGCTCCATAATTTGCACATGGTCATGCCACCTTTTCTACAGGGAACTTTAAAATATTTCGGGGATTATCGCACTATCGCGGTGACTATCGACACAGCACAGGGTGTTGTGGAATGATCGATGTGCAAAGATCAACTCCTGCACCAGTTGCGGAATGATTGCGGTGTAGCAAGGCAGGATCGGCGATTCCGCTCGCCAAAAGGTGTGAACCGATTATCCGGCAACGATGCTCCGCGGTCTGGCCATCGCATTGCTGATGGTTATCGTCGACACATCGGGATTTTGCTTGTTGTGACTGTCGACCAGCTGTTGCAGTGTGACCCCTTCAAGATAGTCGAAAATCTTCTCGTTCAGCCCCATCCACAAATCATGGGTGATGCATTTTTTGCCGTCCTGGCAATTGTGCTGGCCGCGGCACTTGGTCGCATCGATGGGTTCATCCACCGCCACCACGATATCCGCAACGGAGATCTTGCTGCCCGGACGCGCCAGGTTATAGCCGCCGCCGG
Source organism: Gallionella sp. (assembly GCA_039932695.1). GTDB lineage: Bacteria > Pseudomonadota > Gammaproteobacteria > Burkholderiales > Gallionellaceae > Gallionella. The sequence goes on from JBDTPM010000013.1 coordinate 2,674, forward strand.
GCCCGCGCACACTTTCGACGATGTTGTTTCTGCGCAACTTGCCGAACAACTGCTCCAGATAGGAGAGCGAGATCTGCTGCCGCTCGCTGATCGTCGCCAATGTCACCGGTCCGCGTCCACCGCGCATCGCCAGGTCTACCATCGCCATAACGGCGAAACGTCCTTTGGTGGTTAATCGCATGTCATTTCCTCATTCATCAATGGTTTCTGGATTTTCGGCTTGCAGTGACACTGCTCGATAAAGCCACCCAGCCCGATCCAACGAAATGCATCATAGGATTCCCAATTGAATTAGTCAACTATTTTGTTCAGGTGGTTGGGATCGAACTTGTCAGCGGTGGCGCGCTCTTCATCGACTCGCACACCCATCTTTTCGAGTTGCTGCAGAATGAAGTCGATGCGCTGATCGACAGTTACGCTATGTCCGAGCAGTCCGTGCAACGCCTTGTTGACCGGATCGTTCTGGTCGTTGCCGATGCCATACGCGTTGAAACCGCCAGCAGTTTTCCGCTCTTCATCGAGGATCCGGGCCGGGATCCCGGCCGCAGTCGCACCTGCCGGCACGTCTTTCACCACCACCGCATTGGAACCGATCTTCGCGCCGTCGCCGATCGTGATCGGGCCGAGTATCTTGGCTCCGGCCCCCACCACCACGCCATTGCCCAGTGTCGGGTGCCGCTTGCCTTCCTGCCATGACGTACCGCCCAATGTGACGCCGTGATAGAGCGTCACATCATCGCCGATCTCCGCGGTCTGGCCGATCACCACGCCCATGCCGTGATCGATGAAGAACCGCCGCCCGATGGTTGCGCCGGGATGGATCTCGATGCCGGTCAGCCACCGCGCGATATGCGACAGGAAGCGCGCCAGCCACTTGAGGTTGGCGTGCCACAGCGTGTTCGACATGCGATGCAGGATGCGCGCATGCAGGCCCGGATAGCAGGTCAGCACCTCGAAGGTGCTGCGTGCCGCCGGGTCGCGGTCGAATACACTGGCGATGTCTTCTCTAATGTTCTGGAACATCATGGGTTTTTGGAACATCTTGTTGTTTTGAAATACCGGGGTTCTCTTGTTGGTATCGAGCCCTCAGGCGCGCATTATACTCGGTGGCGATACTCAATATGCCGCGCAGGATATTGATCT
>JBDTPM010000014.1:0-2151 GCA_039932695.1 Gallionella sp.
CCCCTGACAAGGGGAGGTTGGGAGGGGTTTGTGGCTAATGGATAATCTGGGTTTATAACTTTGGATTGTATAGAGGCACCCGTTACTCCAGGTTTTGAATCTGTTCGCGCATCTGTTCGATCAGTATCTTCATTTCCATCGCGCTGCGCGACACCTCCGCGTCTACCGATTTCGAACCCAGCGTGTTGGCCTCACGGTTCAGTTCCTGCATCAGGAAATCCAGCCGTTTGCCCACCGCGCCGCCATGGGCGAGGATACGGCGCAACTCGGTTAAATGGCTGGCGAGCCGGGACAACTCCTCATCCACGTCGATCTTGGCCGCGAACAACATGATCTCCTGCCGGATGCGCTCGTCATCAGTGCCCTGCATCGCCTCGCGCAACCTCGCGGCGAGTCTTTGCTCATAAGCGGCGATCGCTGCCGGCACATGCGGGATCACGCCGTCGCGCAGCGCCTCGATCTTCCCCACGCGCTGCAGCAGGAAATCCTTGAGTTTTTCGCCTTCGCGGGCACGCGCGGCGGAGAACTCCTGCAAAGCAGTTTGCAGCAAGTCGAGCAGCGTGGCGCGCAATTCATCGATAGACGCACCGGGGGTTTCCAGCATGCCGCTCCAGTGCAGCACATCGGCCACGGTCAGGGATCTTGCATCCGGAAGCTCAGCCTGTACCTCCTTGTTCCACGCGGCGAGTTGTTGCAGCAGATCGCGATTCAGGGAGGCGGTGCTCTGCGCGGGACGCCCGGCATAGTTGATGCGGCACTCCACTTTACCGCGCTGCAACTGGGCGGTGATCGCTTCGCGCAACAGTCCTTCGAAGCCCCGCAACTCCTCGGCCATGCGCAACTGGATGTCCAGATAGCGATGGTTCACGGCGCGCAGTTCCAGTGTCAGGGAACCGCTGTCGAGTTCAGCGCTGGCGGTGGCATAGCCGGTCATGCTCAGAATCATGTCAGGTGACCTTTGAAAAAAAGCTGTGCTGGAGCGGCGCATTATATTACGATTGCATCTTCCGCGATTATTCAAGGCTACCATTACACCCATGAACTTCTCGATACACCAAGCCACCCACATCGGCAATCGCAAATTCAATCAGGATCGTGTCGCCTATGCCTACAGCAACGACGCGTTGGTATTGGTGTTGGCGGACGGGATGGGCGGACACCTTAAGGGTGAGTTGGCTGCCAAAGCGATCGTCGATACGTTCGACGATTCGTTTTGCCAGCAGGCGCTACCGCATCTTTCCGATCCGATGAAGTTTCTCGACAGTACGATGAGAGCCGCGCACGAACGCATCGTGGACTTTTCACACAAGATGGGTTTGGGCGGATTCCCCGGATCGACGTGCGTGGCCGCACTGATACAGGACAACAAGTTGTATTGGGGGCACGCCGGCGACTCGCGATTCTACCTGCTGCGCGATGGCGCTGTGTTGAACAGGACGCGCGACCACTCGGTGGTGTCACAGTGGCTCGAATCCGGCGTGATCAACGCAGCTGAGGCGCGCGTCCATCCTTATCGCAACCAGATCACCAATTGTCTGGGCGGCATGGAAGACATCTATTATATGGAGCCGGGCGGACCGGTCGAGTTACGATCCGGCGATGTCCTGTTGCTCGGCAGCGACGGGCTGTGGGGACCATTCACCGAACAGGAACTGGTCGAGTCTTTCGCATCGCGCCCGGTGACTGATGTGCTTGATGGCCTGATCAAGGGCGCCCTGGAACGCGAGAGCGGGCATTCGGACAACGTTACCGGCGTGGTGATGCGTTGGGGTCCCGGGGAAACCGCTCACGATACCGCCAAACCGGTCTGTCACATCCTGGAGATCTGATAGATTTACCTCGTCCGATACCCTTCACTTTTTCGTATAACTTCCATGCGCCCCAGCCTGAGATCGTCCAACCAGTTGCGTGAGATACGCATCACCCGCAGTTATATCAAGCATGCCGAAGGCTCGGTACTGATCGAGTGCGGCGACACCAAAGTCATCTGCACCGCCAGTGTCGAAGCGCGCGTGCCAGCCCATAAAAAGGGCAGCGGCGAAGGCTGGGTCACTGCGGAATATGGCATGTTGCCGCGCTCCACCGGCGAGCGCATGAACCGTGAAGCAGCCAAGGGCAAGCAATCAGGCCGCACCCAGGAGATACAGCGGC
>JBDTPM010000015.1:0-1938 GCA_039932695.1 Gallionella sp.
CTGAATCGTCGCGACGAGGCGCGCGAACTCTTCGAGAAACTGCTGGCTCGCCGCAACCGCCATGGCTTGCTGGCGGAACACATCGATCCCGTCAGCGGCGAACAGTGGGGGAACTTCGTGCAGACATACAGCATGGTGGGTTTGATCAATGCCGCCATCCGGTTGTCGATACGCTGGGATCAGGCATTCTGAAAGCCGACCGTTGGCGCATGCCGCCACGGCTATAATCCATGCCTGTTCACATTGAGAGGCTCAGATGTCTACAACAATTTTAATCATTGGGCTGATGGTGTTTTTCGCTCACTTCCTGTCGCTGCAATTCAACAAGACCAACATTCCGGATGTGCTGATCCTGATGCTGGTCGGCATCGTGATCGGCCCTTTGTTCGGCATCGTCATGCCGGAAGATTTCGGCAAGGTCGGCTCGTTGATCGCCACCATCGCGCTGGTGGTGATCCTGTTCGAGAGCGGCACATCGCTTAATCTCGGTGTGCTGGGCAGATCGCTCGCAACCACTGGAACGCTCACGCTGTGGTGCTTCGTGCTGACTACCGCCATCGTCACCCTGCTGGGAGCCTATCTGCTCAATTTGACGCTGTTTCCCGCCATGCTGCTCGGCGTAACGCTTGGAGGTACCTCTTCCGCCGTGGTGATCCCGATGGTGTCCGCGCTCCTGCTCTCGGAAAGACCCACCACTGTACTGGTGCTAGAATCCGCATTGACCGACGTGCTGAGTATCGTCGGCGTGTTTGCGCTGCTCCAAGTCTATACGCAAGGCGGAGTCGATCCCGGGCGGCTTGTCGGCAGCGTGTTCGCCGCGCTGATCTTTGCGGCGGTGATCGGTATCCTCGGCGGCATAGGCTGGTTGCTGGTGCTGGGTAAAGTGCGCGACTTCCCCAACACCATCTCGTCCACGCTGGCGTATGTATTCATCGTGTACGGACTGACGGAACACCTCGGTTTCTCGGGTGCAATTGCCGCCTTGGCACTGGGCATCACGCTGACCAATTTCGAAAAACTCGGCTTGCATCGCATTCCTCGCATCGACCGCAACCTGGTGCCGCTCAACGAGATGGACATCATCTTTTACCGCGAGTCGGTGTTTCTGCTGAAGACTTACTTTTTTGTCTATCTCGGCATCTCGATCCATTTCGGCGAGGTGTACCTTGCACTGGTAGCGTTCATCATGGTGTTGCTGGTGTTCGTCATGCGCCTGGGTCTGACCCGTTTCGTGTTCCGCGAAGCGGGCTACAGCCTGCGCGATACCGCGATGACCTCGATGATGGCACCGAAAGGACTGGCCGCCGCGGTACTGGCTGCTTTGCCACTGCAGTACGGTGTTACAGGCGGCGAAACCATACGGGACACGACTTACATGGCGGTGCTGATCAGCATCGCGTTGTGCGCCCTGCTGGTGATGCTTTATCCCAATCGCTATACCCAACTCTTCTATGCGCGTGCGTTGAACAAGCCACTGCCATCCGGCATTCAACAAGGTTCGTAAAATGGAACTGCACCAATTCTTCCTTCTCCTCGCCATCGTCCTGATCGCAGCGCGCTTGCTATCGGAAACGGTGGCGCGCTTCGGTATCCCCTCGGTGATCGGCGAATTGCTGGCCGGCCTGATCATCGGTCCTTCGCTGCTGGGCTGGGTCTCGCCAGACACCACGATGAAGTTGCTGGCCGAGATCGGCATCATCCTGCTGCTGTTCGAGGTAGGCATGGACACCAACCTGAGCCGCCTGGCGCGTTCCGGCAGCAAACCTTATGTTGTGGCGCTGGTCGGCTTCACGCTGCCGTTCGCACTGGGTTACGGCGTCAGCGCATGGCTGTTCGGATTGTCCAACCTGGTTGCGCTGTTCATCGGTGGAACGCTCACCGCGACCAGTATCGGCATCACCGTGCGTGTGCTGGATGATTTGGGCAAGCGCCAATCCG
>JBDTPM010000016.1:0-4768 GCA_039932695.1 Gallionella sp.
GATAGAACGAATCCGGCGTGAGGAATCTCTTGGCTGAAAATACCACGACTGCGACTACCGCGATCAAAGTCAACAAACGAACTATGTGCTTAGGCATAAGTCACCCGTTTATTTATTGGTGCGCCAAACGAACACCGCAATGTGAATTGCGGTGTTAATGGTGCATATGCGCACTTGATGGGTAACATCATGCCGACCCTGTTCAAACTACCCGGTGATGCGTAGAAATCAGAACTTATACACTGCACCGAAAGACACGGCTGATGGGTCATTGCCTGGTACAGCAGGACCGCCCACGCCGCCATGTCCCCAGCCGCTGGCGCTGAAGCCTGCACCAGTATCATTCGTCACCTTGGCGAATGCGACATAGACCGTGGTGCTCTTGCTCAGGTTGTGGTCAAAGCCCACTGCGATCATGCTGCCGCCGTCTTTGGCATTAGATACAGACTCGGCGGCCTTGCTGTACTGCGCCTTGACGCTATTGCCGTCTGACACCTTGAAGCTGACACCTGCAGTGATCACGTTTTGCGTGGTGGATGCTCCACCAGTAGCCTGCGAATTCGCGCCATTGCGGGTGTATTGCACACCTGCATTGCCTGCGCCGAAGTCAAACGTGGCGGCCAGCGAAGTCACGGTCAGCTTGGCATCTTGGGCACCAGCAACGCCGATGCTCTGATAGGAAACCGCCGCAAAGACCGGGCCTGCGCCATACGTGCCGCGCAAGGTGTAGCTGGATTGCTTGTTAGGCGCAGCTTGTACCCCAGTCACACTTTCCTGGGTGTTGGGCACGAATGCCACCAGCCCGGAGAAACCGCCCATGTCCGGCGTAGCATAGGCCAGCGCGCGACTGATACGTCCACCTGTAGCGTTGCCAACAATCGCAAAGTTGCCTGCATCGCCCACCTGGTCGGCAAAATAGTTGACGTCATACACATACTGGTTGGCCAGGGGCAAACGACCCGTCATCACGGTGCCAAACCCGCCCGCGAGGCCGAGGTAACTATCACGTGTACCGTTAAAAATGGTGCCATTCCCGGAACCATCCAGCGCCACGCTGGCTTCATACTGATACAACGCCTTCATGCCGCCATCCAGGTTTATCGTTCCCTTGAACCCCAAACGGGAAGAGTTGCTGGTGAGCTGCATGCCATCCTGTGTGCCGGTGGCAGTGGTGCCACCATTGCCGCTGTGGCTGTCCAACGACATATGCGCCTGGCCATAGACTGTCACGTCCGCGAAAGCGGCTGCAGGCGCCAGAGCGGCTGCAACTGCCAGGGTTATGATTTTTTTCTTCATGTTTTTCTCCTCGGTAGGTTTAACAAAAGATTCGCGACTTGTAAGCCGTACGCTATCAACTTGCAATTGCCATGCCAGTAAGGAGGGAATGCTTGCAGCTACGTTGTCGGCTTCGTTATGAACATTCCTTCAATCATCCCGTAATACATTGTTATGCAACGATATGAGTTCGTCAGCCAGTTGCTGAATGTGCTTTCTTGCGGCGGTTGGGAACGACAAGGAAAGTAGGTGATGAGGGCTTGAATATCCCCCATCGTCCTGTAATGGTTGCACGACGAGGGAGTACGTTACCTGTTTGTAACAGGGGGCTTTTTCGCTATTTGTTATGTCTTGGGAGTATGGATCAACAACAAGGTGTACTTCATACCAAATGCGGTCGTTGGAAGATTATTGAAGGATATAACCAGCTGCAGCTTTGGCCGATGTGCTGCCCACCAATAAATTATCCTGGAAGTCTCCTTTACGTTTAGGAGGGGCATCATCAAGAATTCTTTCGATAGAATATTGATCGACCGAAGTGGATGAATACACCGCGTACATGACAGTAGTCTCACGTCTGCTTACTGAGGCGGGCTTAACTTAATTGAGCCCCGCTACCATTCAATGCTTTGCAGTCACAAAACAACCTTTTCCGACAGACTTTATTCTCGCCCGGCAGACTTTATTACTTACTATCAATCAACCCTACCATCCCGACTCGCGTTCAGGAGTCGCGGTGATCTTGTGCACGCTCAGATCCGTGCCGTTGAATTCCTCCTCGGCAGTCAAGCGTATGCCGACCAGTTTCTTCAATACCCCATACACCAGATAGCCACCCGCAAAAGCAATCACTATCCCAAGCAGCGTTCCGCATATTTGCGACATGAAACTCACCCCGCCGATCCCGCCGAACGACTTCAGACCGAATATCCCCGCAGCTATCCCGCCCCACGCGCCACACAGACCATGCAACGGCCACACGCCCAGCACGTCGTCGATCTTCCAGCGGTTTTGCGTCAGCGTGAACATCACTACGAACAACGCGCCCGCCACACCGCCGACACACAGCGCGCCGATCGGGTGCATCAAATCGGAGCCCGCGCACACCGCGACCAATCCGGCCAGCGGGCCATTGTGCACGAAGCCCGGGTCGTTCTTGCCGAACCACAAAGCGGTGAGCGTGCCACCCACCATCGCCATCAACGAGTTCACCGCGACCAATCCGCTGATGTGATTGATGGTTTGTGCCGACATCACGTTGAAGCCGAACCAGCCCACGGTGAGTATCCATGCGCCGAGTGCCAGGAACGGGATACTGGAGGGCGGATGCGCGGAGATGCGCCCTTCCTTGGTATAGCGTCCGCGCCGCGCGCCGAGCAACAGCACAGCGGCCAGGGCGACCCAGCCGCCCACCGCATGCACCACCACCGAGCCGGCGAAATCGTGGAACTCCGCGCCGAAGGTCGCATTCAGCCAGTCCTGGATGCCGAATTTATGATTCCACGCGATACCCTCGAAGAAAGGATAGACGAAACCGACCAGCATGAAGGTCGCCGCCATCTGCGGGTGGAACCTGGCGCGCTCGGCGATGCCGCCGGACACGATCGCCGGAATGGCTGCTGCGAAAGTCAGCAGGAAGAAAAACTTCACCAGTTCATAGCCGCTCTTTTGCGCGAGCTGTTCGGCATCGGCGAAGAAATTCACACCGTAAGCGATCGCATAACCGATGAAGAAATATGCCAGGGTCGATACCGCAAAGTCGGTCAGTATCTTGACCAGCGCGTTCACCTGGTTCTTCTTGCGCACCGTGCCCAGTTCCAGAAATGCGAAACCTGCATGCATCGCCAGCACCATGATGGCACCGAGCAGAATGAACAATGCGTCATTATTGATTTTCAGATCTTCCATGCTTTTCCCCTATTGGTGCGGACTGCTGATTGTACGAAATATTTGTTCAACTTCTCCGAGCTACCGAAAGCTATAGAGCCCAATATTTTCGGGAACGCAGATAATTTCGACTCAAGACAAAGCGGCGCATTTTAGCAGAGTGCATCACCACCTTGTACCCCAGTGCTGCGCACTAACCCCTCCCATCCTCCCCTTGTCAGGGGAGGAGCGGCCAACTCCCTCCCTGACAAGGGAGGGCTGGGGTGGGTTGGGGTTAACGCCAATCCCTGAGGTGTTTCTCCAGCCAGAACAATCCGACTATGGTTTTGCTTTCGTTGATCTTGCCCAGCCGTATCCACTCTATCGCCTCCGGCAGGGATAATTCAAACACTTCCAGAAATTCGCCGTCATCCAGCTTGCTGCCCTGATGGGTCAGGCCGCGCGCCAGAAAATACTCCATGCGCTCGTCGGCATAACCGATGCACGGCCATGCCGTGGTCAGATGAGTCCACTCGTTCGCCACATAACCGGTCTCTTCGAGCAACTCGCGTTGCGCCGTGAGCAGGATTTCTTCACCGTGGTCGATCTTGCCGGCGGGCAGTTCAACGAATTCGCGCTGCGGCGGATAGCGATATTGCCGCTCCATCACAAGATTGCCGTTGTCCAGCAGTGCCAGTATCGCCACCGCGCCGGGATGATTGATGTATTCGCGGCTGCTCACCGTGCCATCCGGCAGGCAGACACTATCCTTGCGCACCCGGATAAAATCGCCGTCATACATCAGCGTTGTATCCAGGCACTTTTCCTTCAAATCCATAGTCTCACCTCGAACTCGTCAGCGGGTGACCGATGCGCGCCTGACAAAAAGATAACCGTTTGCGTCCTGATAGACAGCCTGCCAATCGGGATGGTTTTGCAGATAGGCCACCAGGGGATAGCGTTCGCCGGTAAAAACATTGCCGTAAGGCACCAGGGCAAGATCGAAATTCTCCTGCTCGAAAAATCGCTGGCCGTCCGCCGTAGCCCACAATATGTGGGTATACGGCACGATACGACTGGGGTCGAGCAGTCTTCCATCCACAAACACGGTTGTCGTGCCGGAAAGATTCCAGATCAGGTAACCGCCCCAGTTCATGGTGTTGAAGATTTTACCGCCCAGCCTGTTGGCCTTGATGAAAGTCACCGCACCGGCTGGAAATTTATTCTCCAGCGCGCCATGCTGAAACACCCGCTCCTGCTTTAAACCCAAGACAAGAAACACCAGTGCGATAACCAGCACAAACGAGTAAACCGCCACAACCGGAATTTTGAACCGATGCAGCATGCGCTCCAGGCTGCCCGCCACGTATGGCGCAGCAAGCAAGACAAACAATGGGATGTAACGGTATCCGGTCAGACTGACTATCCCTATCGCAACAACCACCACACCCTGTTTCCAATAGATGCGCTTGATGAATCCCGGCAGGGACACCAATGTCACGACCATGAACGCCCAGTAATACAACGCGATCTGCCACATTTCCAACGGGCTGGCATATTCCGAGGTCCGGTCGCGGATCGGGTTACTTTCCAGTGCGATGATATGTTTAAAGGTGGTGAATCCATT
>JBDTPM010000017.1:0-4758 GCA_039932695.1 Gallionella sp.
ATCCCCTGATCTGCTGTGCTTTCATATCTGCCAGCTGTGCGAGATTTTGCAATGTAGTGTCACGCAGCACTTGTTCGTTGTAGCGCAGCGTCAAGTATCCCAGCAACACCAGGGGCAACAGGCCAACCAACACAAACCATGCCAACAAACGGCGCGTCAGCGAAGTGGATATCATGGCTGTCCCCACGCCCCATTCTGTTGAATACCGGGCTGCTGCATGGCTGCCCATGCCAAACGCGAGCGATAATACGGGAACGGGGCCGGACGCACCGGCTGGCCGGATTGCCAGACCACGTCGAATTGTCCATCAGCTCGTGCCTTGCCGATGCGTACGGTTTTCCAGAGATGATTGTTGGTGAAATCTACCGACACGATTCCTTCGGGGGTCGGAATGCTCTGCTGCCTGAGCAGGGTCTTGACCAGAGGCAAATCCGTAGCACCCGCTTCGCGCACCGCATTGACCCACATGCAAACGCCAATATAGGCCGCTTCCATCGGGTCATCCAGTACACGATCCCGGCCAAAACGATTTTTGAATTGCGCTACGAATGCCTTGTTCTCGACGCTATCAATACCCTGGAAATAACTCCACGCGGCGTAATTTCCCGCCACCAGTGAAGCACCCATCGCAGCCAGTTCCACTTCGGCGATGCTGGTCGAAATGACCGGCACGTTATCTGCAGTGATACCTGCCTTGCGCAACGCACTGAAGAAATGATTGTTGCTGTCGCCGTTCAAGGTATTCAATATGACATCCGGTTTTAGCCTGGTGATTTCGCCGGTTACCGCCGCGAAATTCTTCTCACCCAGGGGCAAATACCGTTCTGCCAGCACCTGGCCGCCATTCGCCCGCAATACTTCGCGTGTGATGAGGTTTGCGGTGTGCGGGAACACATAGTCCGAGCCGAGCAAATAAAAACGCTTGCGGTTGTTTTGCAAGGCCCATATCACCGCCGGAATGATTTGCTGGTTGGGAACTGCGCCGGTGTAGATGATGTCTGGCGATTCTTCCAGTCCCTCATACTGGAGCGGGTAGAACAACAGGTGATGATGTCTCTCGACCACGATCTTGACGGCCTTGCGGCAAGCCGATGTCCAGCAGCCGAACAGTGCCTGAACGCCCTGTTGGGTAATCAGTTTCTCGGCTTGCTGCGCGCAGTATTCCGCATCCGAACGGCAATCGGCAACGATCATCTCGATTTGTTGGCCGTTCACCCCGCCCGACTGATTCGCCTCTTCCACCGCCAGTCGCATCGCATCCACCAGCGGGGCTTCGCTCACCGCCATCGTGCCGCTGAGTGAATGCAGTACACCAATTTTTATGCTCTGCTTGGCGCGTCCATACTGGATATATAGCAGCGCAACGAACAACATGGCCACGGCCACCGAGATGACAGCGGTCAGACTGGCATTACCGCGAAGCAGGTTGTTCATTATCACTCTCGACTGTACCTTCAACACTGTAGGTTGCGATTCTATGTAAGCTACGCGCTTTTGTCTGCCATAACCTTCACCGCAAAACACAGATCCTGCCACGCCTTGGCTTTCTCCGTCGGACTGCGCAGCAAGTATGCCGGATGATAGGTAACGATCAGCGGGATGCCGTGGTAGTCGTGCAGCGTGCCACGCAACGAACCGAGAGTAGCTTCCCTGCCCAGCAATGCATTCGAGGCGACCTTGCCAAAAGCCACGATCAACCTGGGTTGTATGAGTTCGATCTGGCGTTCGAGGTACGGCAGACATTGCGCGATTTCACCCGCTGCCGGAGTGCGATTGTCGTGCGGACGGCATTTGACGACATTGGCGATATAAACATTCTTGCCGCGCTTGAGTTTGATCGCCGCCAGCATGCTATCCAGCAACTTGCCAGCCTGCCCCACGAACGGTTCACCCAGGGCATCCTCGTCCGCACCCGGCCCTTCGCCGACCAATAGCCAGTCGGCGTTCTCGTCACCCACGCCGAACACCGTTTGCGTGCATCCGGCGCGCAGTTTGCAGGCGGTGCAGTCACGCACCTGTTGCTTGAGTTGCGGCCAGTCGAGCGAACTTATATAGGATGGTTTGAGTCCTTTGACTTCTCTCAGGACAGGTTTTGCATTACCTATCGCGATTTGTTGGGTATCGGCTTCGCCCAACCTACTGGTTGCCGGCATCTGCTGCAATGCGGCAGGCGCGGAAGTTTCTATCGCCTCAACGACGGACACGGGGACATTGCGCCGCACCCATAGTGGATACAGGTTCAGCTCGCGCAGAATTGCTTCACGTCTGTCCATATCACTCATCCTTCAAATCACATGACATCACCAGCGCGTCTTCGCTGCCGTTCACATTCTGATAATAACCGCGCCGCACTCCTGCCACGCCGAAACCCGCGCTGCAGTACAAGGCGATCGCCGCGACGTTGGACGATCGAACTTCGAGAAATACCTGTTTCATATTCATTGCTCGCGCTTTCTGCAGCATCTCGTTCAACATCATTCGCCCCAAGCCCTTGCGCTGCTGCACCAACGCCACACCGATAGTTAAGAGCTCCGCCTCGCCCACGGCTGGCATCAGGATCGCATAGCTGCGTATCGCGCCATGTTCTTCGTCCACGCAGCACATATAGCCGCTATTCAGCGCATCGATGAAATTGCCGCGCGTCCACGGATAGGCTTGCACTTCCAATTCGATGCCCAGCACCTCATCAACATCGGCCTGTGTCATGCTGCGCATCAGCGTCCTGCTTTTTCGCTGGTTTGCTGTTCACGCTCGCTGGTCTTCAGGGCCACCCTGTCGCGCAGATACAGCGGCAAGGCTGCAGCAGCATCCACGCCTTGCCCGAGTCCGAATCGTGCTGCGCCGAGCGCGGCGATCGCAGCCGCCTGCGGTATCGCGCTGCCATCCACACTTTCCAGTTGTCCGGCATATCTCTCGCCCAATACTGCGCCATGCATCGCAAAACCGCTGCCCGTGCCGAACCAGCCTTCACCCGTCAGCATTGGAGCCTCTTCGGGTTTGCACAGGCACGGCTCGACCACGGTGATCCAGGCCCCGTCACGCTTTTCATATGCGGCAAGATAAAGTTCGCTCATGCGCGCATCCAGTGCCGCGATCACCCGAGTTTTGCCGGAAGCTTCGGCGAGGGCCTGCAATGTGCACACGCCTGCCACCGGAAGATCGGCTCCGAGCGCCAGACCCTGCGTCGCGCCGCAGGCGATACGCACCCCGGTGAACGAACCCGGCCCCATGCCGAACGCGATGCCATCGAGTTGGGCGAGTTTCACACCCGCATCCCGCAGCAATTTGTCTACCATTTCAACCAGCACTTCGGAATGTCTTTGCCCGACCAGTTCGCAACGATCCACGATCGAGCCATCCAGCCACACCGCGACCGAGCAATATTCGGTTGATGTTTCAAGCGCTAGGATGTTCATTGGAAAATCTTTTGTCCACGAAAAACATGAAACTCACGAACAAGAACCGATCAGCCCGGTGCATTCAACCAGAAAGCCGCCTGACCAACCCTCTCTGTTTTTTTTCGTGCCTTTCGTGTATTTCGTGGACATTTGTTTTTACTCATTCGGCGAGCAACAAAACCACCGCCTGCGCAGCGATGCCTTCGCCACGTCCGGTAAGTCCCAGCTTTTCGGTAGTCGTCGCTTTCACGTTGACGGCACTTTTCTCCACACGCAGATCGGCAGCGATGTTCGCCTCCATCTGAAAGATGTGCGGCGCCATTCTCGGTTCCTGTGCGATGATCGTGGCGTCCACGTTGCCGACGCGAAACCCTTGCTCGCGCACCAGATGCAGCGACTCGCGCAACAGGATGCGACTGTCGATGTTCTTGTATTTCGCATCGGTGTCGGCAAAGTGCCTGCCGATGTCGCCCAGCGCAGCCGCGCCGAGCAGCGCATCGCAGATCGCGTGCAGCAACACGTCTGCGTCGGAATGTCCGAGCAGTCCTTTTTCGTACGGGATCTCGACACCGCCGATGATCAGCTTGCGCCCTGTTACCAACTGGTGAACGTCGATGCCTTGGCCGATACGCATACCGCTACCCCTCTCACTAACCCTCTCCCGCAAAGGGGAGAGGGGATATTCGCTGTAGCCCCCTCCAAGCTGTACCCTCCCCCTTGACGGGGGAGGGTTAGGGAGAGGGTGATAATTTCCCTCGCAACAGCAGTTCCGCCAGCAGCAAGTCCTGCGGATAGGTCACTTTGAGATTGATCGATTCGCACAATACCAGCTTGGGATGCAGCCCCAACGCTTCGATGGCGGAAGATTCGTCAGTCACGTTCTTGTGCATCTGCAATGCCTGCGTCAGCAACCCTGCACGGAACATCTGCGGCGTCTGCGCCTGCCATAATCCGGCGCGGTCTTCGGTGCGGGCGATGCGTTGCTCGGCATCACCGCGTTTCAAGGTGTCTGCCACCGGCATGGCGAGGATGCCGCCCACCTGATCGCCGCGAACTTCCGCAATCAGTTTGGCCAGATGCTCACTGCTCAGACAAGGGCGCGCCGCATCATGTACCAGCACCCAGTCGTCCGGCTCCAGCTCGGAGGCCAGCAAGCCGTTCAGAACCGTCTCCGACCTGATTTCTCCGCCACAATACAAAGGCTGCAACTTGTCGCCAAAACTCGACCAGTCGTAATGGTGAAACAGCGTATCACCGGGAGCCAGCACCACGAACACCGTCACGATCTCCGGATTGGAGCACAGCGCATTCAGCGCGTGAAAGATCATAGGCTGGCCGGCCAGCGGCAGATACTGTTTGG
>JBDTPM010000018.1:0-3826 GCA_039932695.1 Gallionella sp.
ATCCGCTTTAGCGGATAGTGAATTGCCTGCCTTTGGTATAAATCACGCCCCTACAATTGATTGGAAAATGAAATAACAAATGGCCGAATTGAAAGTCCTGTTTGCAACCTCGGAAGCCGCCCCGTTGATCAAGACGGGGGGATTGGCGGATGTCAGCGGAGCGCTGCCAGCCGCCTTGCGCGCGATCGGCGTGGACGTGCGCGTGCTGGTTCCGGGATATAACCAGGTCATGGCGCAACTGGGGCCGCACCGGGTTGTAGCCACATTCGATAAACTGCCGGGTTTCCCGGCCTCAAGACTTTTGTCCGGAGTCATGCCGAACCAGGTGCCGCTGTTGGTGCTCGAATGCGCCAGCTTGTACCAGCGCGAGGGCGGGCCTTATCAGAATGCCGCGGGTCTCGATTGGGCAGACAACGCACTGCGCTTCGGCCTGTTGTCCAAAATCGCCGCTGTGCTCGGAAGTGACGCATCGCCGCTTCCCTGGCACCCCGATCTGGTGCATTGCAACGATTGGCAAACAGCATTGGCGCCTGCCTATCTGCATTTCGCACAAGGCGCGGCACCGAGCGTGATTACCATCCACAACATGGCCTTCCAGGGAAATTTTCCTGCCGCGATGGTGCAGGAATTGTACTTGCCGCCGACTTGCTTCAACATCAACGGCGTGGAATTCTACGGCAACCTGTCGTTCCTCAAGGCTGGTTTGTTCTACGCCGACCATATCACAACCGTGAGCCCGAACTATGCCAAAGAGATCCGGCTGGAAGAACTCGGGTTCGGCATGCAGGGTTTGCTGGCCACACGCAGCAACGATCTGACCGGCATCCTGAACGGCATCGATACCGATGAATGGGACCCCGCAAAAGACAAATATCTCGCAGCAGGATACGACAGCACAAACATGGCCGGCAAGGCCGCCTGCAAAGAAGCGTTGCAAAGCAGATTCGGTTTGAATCTGGAATCGGATGTGCCGCTGCTCGGTGTGGTCAGCCGTTTCACCGAACAGAAGGGACTGGACTTGCTGCTCGAGATCGCGCCGCTGCTGACCGAGTTGCCGGTCCAGTTGGCCATGCTGGGCAGCGGTGATGCTGAGATGCAGAAGACTGCACGAGACTTGTCGCATCTGTATCCCGGCAAGATCGGCGTGCATATAGGCTTCAGCGAGGAACTATCGCACCAGATCGAAGCCGGGGCCGACATGTTCGTCATGCCTTCGCGTTTCGAACCCTGCGGACTGAACCAGTTCTACAGCCAGCGCTACGGCACGCCGCCCATCGTCCATGCCACCGGCGGCCTGGCCGATTCGGTTGTGGATTGCACTGCCGCCACACTCGGCAACGGTACTGCCAGCGGCTTCATGTTCAGCGGCATGACGGCCGACAATCTGTTCGCAACGATACAACGCGCTGTCGAGTTCTACCACGAAAGCAAAAAATGGAAAGCCCTGTGCAAAATCTGCATGGACAAGGATTCCAGTTGGGAGGCCAGCGCCAGGGCTTATCGCGAAGTGTATTTGAAAGTGACGGGCCGGTAAGCGAGAAAACATGCCTGAGCGTAGTCGTAAGTAGTCGTAGATACCGCCTCCCCAGTTAATCCGGTGAATTCACATTCCTACGAAATCTAATGTAAATTGTGGTCTGTAAATCACACATCCATTGTGAGAATGATTTGTCATGAGTCTTGTCCTCTCTGTATAATCCGCGCCTTCGGGGCGTAGCGCAGCCTGGTAGCGTACGTGCATGGGGTGCACGTGGTCGGAGGTTCGAATCCTCTCGCCCCGACCAGATTCTTGTAAGAACGTTGCGTATGAGTTTCATCCCGGATTGTCCATTAAATACAAACCCCTCCCAGCCTCCCCTTGTCAGGGGAGGAGTGGGTTCGGTTCCTCCCCTGATAGGGGAAGTTATAACCAAAGACTTGGCTGTTGTAGTTTGACAGCCTAGTCGAATGGCTATAACCAATGACTTACCCAGCGTTTTTTGCTGGGTTAGTCAGATGGCTAGTAGTTTTATCAGTAGTTTCATCGGAGGGGCTTTCGTCTAAAAGACAATTCGAATTCAATCTTCATGCTGCACGCCTGGCTGATGTCTGCCAAGGTAATTCCAAAAATAGCACCGCTAACATTCAATAAATGTAACCTTGCCCACCAGTCTCTCTACACCATCGTCAACCACCATCCAGCGCAAGGTCGTGATCGCGGCTTGTTTCGGCACTTTTCTGGAATGGTATGACTTCCTCACCTTCGCTTCCTTAGCCACTTATTTCAGCGTCCTGTTCTTTCCCCAAGAGAATCCGGTCGCGGCACTGTTGGCGAGCCTTGCAACCTTCGGGGTCGGCATGCTGGTGCGTCCGCTCGGTGCGGCATTGTTCGGATCATTGGGTGACAAGTATGGCCGCCGCCCGGTGTTCATCGCGACGATCGTGCTGATGGGTCTGGCGACGTTTTGCGTCGGGCTGTTACCGACCTATGCGCAGGTGGGCATGCTGGCACCGGCACTGCTGCTGGTGTTGCGTCTGTTGCAGGGATTCTCGGTGGGCGGCGAGATCGGCGGGGCGGCGGTCTACCTGACCGAGCATGCGCCAATCAATAAACGCGGAGCCTATACCAGCGTACTGCAATTGATGGGTCCGCTGGGCATACTGGTGTCGACATTGCAGGTGGTATTGCTGCAATCGTATTTGAGTGCGGAAGATTTTCAGGCTTGGGGATGGCGCGTGCCTTTCCTGCTGTCCATCGTGTTGTTGCTGGTCTCGATCAAGAGCCGGGTGAACATGTACGAGTCGCCGGTGTTCCTGCATCTGCGCGAGAAGCATAATCTGTCGAAGGCTCCGCTGCGCGAATGCCTGACCGACCGCCGCACACTGGGCCGCATGGCGCTGTTGTTCTTCTGCATTTCCGCAGGCGGCTCGCTGTTGTTCTTTTCGTCGCAGGTCTATACCAACGTGTATCTGAAAAGCGTGGTCAGGCTGGATCCGCAGACCGCTTCGGCTCTGGTGATGCTGAGCACGCTGGTATTGTTTCCGCTGACCATTTATTTCGGCTGGCTGTCGGACCGCATCGGCCGCCGGCCGGTGCTGCTGGCCGGTTTACTGCTTGGTTGCCTGGCGATCTTCCCGGTGTTCAAAGGGCTGATGCACTATGGCAATCCCGCACTGGAGCGCTTCAACAGCGAGGTGCAGGTGGCTCTGTATGGGGATGCCTGCGCCTACGATCCGTTCACCGCGACGAAGAATGACTGCGAGCGCAACCAGCAATTGCTGGCCAAGCTGGGGGTGTCTTATACGCTCTATCCATCGACCACACCCGATGCTACACCCAAGGGCGCGATGAATCTCGCCCCTACGCGTTCTCCGTCGCCGACACCCGATGCCACCTCGGTGCGTATCGGCACGCGCGAAGTAGCCGGTTATCAAGCCGGGCAACTGACGCAGGCGCTGAAAGCCGAGGGCTGGACCGAGCAGGCGGATCCGCAGCAGGTCAATCGTGTGATGATCTTTTTGTTGCTGCTGATTCCGGTCGTTGCAGTCGGGCTGATCACCGGACCGCAAACCGCGACGCTGGCAGAATTGTTCCCGGCACGCACCCGCTATACGGCGGTGGCATTGCCGCACAACCTCAGTGCCGGCTGGATAGGTGGCTTGTCGCCGTTCATGATCACGCTGCTGAGCGTGAAGGCGGGCAATGCCTTGTCTGGGATGTGGTATCCGGTTGGTTTGCTGACGGTGGCGTTTTTCGTCGGCCTGCTCTTTCTGCCAGAGACGCGCAATGTTTCGCTTGAGGACTGATTCCAATTCAAAATTATAATGTGATGAATCGTGCGCTTGC
>JBDTPM010000019.1:0-9141 GCA_039932695.1 Gallionella sp.
CGACGCTTTCTTGCGGCTTGACGCTGACCTGGTTGGCCATATCCATTGACCATGGCCACGCATGCGCCATCGAGGGCGCCAGCATCAAGGCAACGATGACGAAAAACTTGTATCCGGGCAGCTTCACGAGTGATTTCTTCATTTCCCCGCCTCTTCCTGAATTTCCAATGCTTGATGCTTGGTAAAGATCGCCTTCAGAGCATTCGTGGCAGTCTCATCGGACTTCACCAGAATCCCGATCTGATCCTCGGACACTTTCGAGCTATACAACGGCGAACGCCTGGCCGGCAGTCCGGCGCAAATCAGGAAGCCCAGCACGCTGATAAACACCCCGCCGAGTATGAACATCTCGTAAGTCAGCACAAAATTCGGCGGGAAAGGCACGATGGGTTTGCCGCCCTTGATCTGCGCATAGAAATTGGCTTGTGCGCCGGAGATCAGGAAGAACCCCAGCAGCCCGCCCATCAGTGCGCCACCCAGCGTGAACCATTGCACGTGGACCGGCTTGTCACCGAGAAACTCTTCGACCTCAGGGTGCTCGATGGGCGATTTCACTATCAGGCCTTTATTGACATCAAAGCCCTTGATTTGAGTACTGCGCAATTCTTTGACCACCGCTTCGGCTTTATCAAAGTCACTGTACAGCGCGAGTATATGACGTTGGCTCATTTAGTGTGCTCCCTTCCCGGCTGCGGCGAACTTACCGGTTTCTTCCAGCCTCTTGGTTGCCTGACGGCGGTGATAAACCATTTCCTTGACCTCATACATGGACACGGACGGGAATACCTTACAGAACACCATGAACAGCAGGGTGAACCAGCCAAAACTGCCAAACACCATGCCCCACTGCACAAAAGAGGGCCATTGGTCATGATCCCATGTCCAGGGGTAAATGCCATGCGAGAAAGTGGGTGCAACGATCATCCAGCGTTCCAGCCACATGCCCATGTTCAGTAACAGCGATACCGCGAACAGGACCGGAATGTTGGTCTGGATCCGCTTGAAGGCCAGCGTCAGCGGTAAGACCGAGCCGCAGAATATCATCGCCCACCAGAATGGCGCATAGGTGCCGGTGGCTTTCTGGATCAGTACATCCTTGGATGGCTCATCATGACTATACCAGACCGAGGCGAATTCCACCGCATTCAGGTAAGTCCACACCATCGATATCGCAAAAGTCAGGCGCACGATCTTCTTCAGGATCGGCAGGGTCATGTATTCCTCGAACCTGAACACGTAACGCAGGATGATGAACAGCGTGATGATCGCAGCGCAACCGGAATACAACGCACCCGCAACAAAATAGGGCGGGAATGAAGTCACATGCCATCCCGGTTGCTGCGACATCGCGAAGTCGGAGGCCACAATGGAGTGTACCGACACTGCCAACGGGATCAGGAAGCAGGCGATGGTCAGGTAAGTGACGCGGAAATTGCGCCATTGGCGGTCAGTGCCTTCCCAGCCCAACGACAACAGGGTGTATAGTTTTTTGCGCCATCCTTCATGCATCCGGTCGCGGCAGATCGCCAGATCGGGAATCATGCCTACATACAGGAACAGGATCGACGAGCTCAGATAGGTAAAGATCGCCATCGCATCCCAAAGCAGCGGTGACTGGAAGTTAGGCCATACGCCGCGCTCGTTCGGATAGGGAAGCGCATAGTATATCTGCCACACGCGGCCAAGGTGAACAGCCACGAACAAGCCGGCAGTCATCAGCGAGAAAGTCGTCATTGCCTCTGCAAACCGATAGATCGGCTTGCGCCAATCGGCATGCATCAAATGCAGGATCGCCGACAACAGCGTACCTGAGTGACTCATGCCTATCCAGAAAATGAAGGTGGCGATATACAACCCCCACATATGCGGGTTGTCCATGTTCGCCACGCCCATCCCGACATTATATTGATACACCTCGCAGCCTGCGGCAACGCCGAGCATGGCGAGCGCGACGAACAATATCACCCAATACAGCTTTCGGGGGTTCTCCAAACTATTGAGTACGTCCTGGTTGATCTTCGCCCAGGCGATGTCTTCGCGGATATCTTTCATTGTTATTTCCTAAAGAAATTACAGTAATATTGTCTGCTTAAATTGCACTTTCACGGACACGCTCCAGATACATCACCTAAGGATAGGGACGCATATCTTCCAGTATCCGGTAGCCGCGCAATTCAGTACCGCCCTCTTTCTGATCCTTGGCCTGCTTATCCTTGTCGAGTTCAACCTGCTGAGCGCGCCATTGCTTGTGCACCCGGGATTCCGGATCGATCAGATTCCCGAAGGAAATCGCACTGGTCGGACATGCTTGCTGACAGGCCGTTTGCACCTCTCCATCATGGACGATACGGCCTTCGCTTTTGGCTGTTACCTTGGCCGCAGCCAGGCGTTGCACGCAGAAAGTACATTTTTCCATCACGCCTTTGCCGCGCACTGTCACATCCGGATTCAGTTGCTGTGTCATCTCGGCCGGCCAGACATTGTCGGTGGACGGGTAGTCATACCAGTTAAAGTAACGCACCTTGTACGGACAGTTGGCAGAGCAATAGCGCGAACCTATGCAGCGGTTGTAAATCTGCGAATTCAGGCCGTCCGCCGTATGATTGGTCGCGCCCACCGGACATACCGTCTCGCATGGGGCGGCTTCGCACTGCTGGCACATCATCGGCAGGAATTGCGCACCCTGATCCGGAAACTCCCTGCCACCCTCTTCACCAACATCTTCATCCCAGTAATGCTCGATACGCATCCAGTGCATCGCTTGCCCATGCGCGTATTTCTCCTTGCCAACCACCGGCAAATTGTTTTCTGCATAACAAGCCACACTGCAGGCGTTGCAACCGGAACAGGCATCCAGATCGATGCTCATCGCCCATTTGTATGGATCATGCGGTTTGTCTTCCACGGGGTGGAAATGACGGAATTGCGACCAATTCTCCAATAAATTGCTGACCGACATACCTCAGACCTCCTTCGAAAGATCGACATTATCAGTGGATACACGCCCGGCAATCTTCTCGCGTATCTGCTTGGCGCCTGCGGCACTTTCATCCTTGACTATGATGACGCGCTGCCCGGTCTTGCTGACCTTGACGCGGGTTTCATGCATCGCCAGTTCACCGGATTCCCTGTCAAAAACCGCATCCAGGATCTGGAACGGATTCACACCATAACCCTTGGCATAACGGCCCATCGCATCGTGGCCCTGCCCGATCGGAATAGAGATCGCATCTGGGTGTATCCCGGGGAACAGATAGGCTTGCGTCTTGATCGAACCGGTCCTGGAAGTGACTTCGACGATATCGCCTTCCACTATCCCCAGTTCCGCGGCCTTCCTGGGATGGATTTCCATCCATGAATCCCACACGATGGTGGTCAACGGATCAGGCGATTCCTGCAACCAGGGTTGATTGCTATGGCGGCCATCGCGCAGACTGATGTTGACGCTGGGGATCAGTTGCAACGGATATTGCTCATCCTCCTCCTTCGGGCTCGGCAGCTTCAGTCCCGCCACACCCGCCCTGCCGGACAACGCAGTGGTTATACCGGCCAGTTTGATGATGCCATTGGTCAGTGTTTCATTCCAGAAGGTATCGTCATCCTTGGCGCCACCGCCCAACGCAGCCTTGTTCTTCAACATCGCGGCGCGCAGGTAGGCATAGTAGTCTTCGTAGGTCTTGTAGTCTTCCGGACGACGCTGCTTGATCAATGCCAGCAGGATGTCGCCCATGCCACGGGTGTCGGCGTGCAGCTTTTCCATCAGCGGCTGCTGGATATTGATCTGTGCGCCTTCCGCCATGTACTCGGGAACCTGCGTACCCCAGTCTTCCAGCGCGGAATCGAGCGGCAGCACCAGATCAGCCTGCATTGCGGTTTCATCCAGATAGTGCGCGAACGCCACTTTGAAACCCGCCTTGGCCATATTGTCCTTGAATTTCAGCGCTCCGGCCGAAGTGAATACAGGATTGGCCGCGTAATTGAACAGCACCTTGTATTTGCCAGCTGCCAATCCTTCATTCAACGACGTCAGTGCGGCGGTATTGCCCTTGGCAGGTACTATTTGCGGGAATGGAACGGCAGCCGCTGCCTCGACTGTCTTGCCGACATTGCCCAATACCTGGTTGAGCAGATTGATCGCTGCGGCATTCTGCGAGCCATGCGCATAACCCTCCGCCGCACTGCCCACCAGGACCAGGCTGGGAGAACGCAATTTCAGCAAGGCGGCGATCTTGTCGATCTGTCCGGGCGGGACGCCGGTTTCCTTGCTTACACGGACCTTGTCATAGCCTTTCACCGCAGCCGCGATATCGCCGCTCGCCGTGCCAAGCGCGTTGATGATTCCCAGCGCCAGAATACCTTCCGTTCCCGGCCGCACAGGGATCCAGCGATCCGCGTTCGCGCCTGTCAGGGTCATCTTCGATTCCACCTGGATCAACACGCCACGCTGGCCATCAACTCCTTTGCGGAACTGGGCATATTGTTGCGAGAAATGCACCGGTGATACCCATGCACCGAGGAAGTCGGCACCGAAGGACAGCACCACCTTGGCCTTATTGATGTTGTAGCGCGGCATTTCCACGCCGTAGGCTTTTTTGTTGGCCGCGCGCACCACTGCCGGTGCAAGCGCTTCGTACACGAAATGATTCTTGCACCCGAAGCTCGCCAGATAATTGTCCAGCAGCACTTTGACATGGCCGCTCACGCCGCCACTGAGGAAAGCGATCTCTTCCCCGCTCACTCCCTTCAGCTTTTCAGCGATCAGCGCGTAGGCTTTTTCCCAGGTGATGACTACACCTTGGTCGCCATTGCGCAGCAACGGCTCGCGTATACGATCGGGATTGTAGTGATGCTGCACGCCCGCCTGACCCAAACCACACATCTTGCCGCGATTGATCGCCGAAGCGGGATTACCCTCCAGCTTGAGCACCCGACCTTCGCGCACCCGGCCATTGATGCTGCAACCGGCATCGCATTGCGCGCATGAGGAGTTGTAGTACACACCGATGCCCGGAATCACATAGTCGGCAGCCTCCACATAGGAAACCACGGTTTCCTTGCCGTCTTCGATGGAAGTGTTGCCGCAGCCGCTTAGCGCAACCGTAGCGCCGCCCCAGCCCATCACCTTCAGAAAATCACGCCGATCAAAACCACTGTCCATCATCACAACCTCTCTGGAAAATTCTTGTAATGCCATGCCCGCTTATTTGTGGCATTGCCAGCAATCGTTGGGGCCTTTCGCCTTGAGCGCATCTGTCGAAGCATCTGCCACCACCGGCTTCTGGAAGCCATACCAATAAGCCTGGCCGCCGATCGGCGTGCCGCCCTCCGCAGTCACCGGGTGGTCCTTCTGGTGGCAACTTGCACACCAACCCATGGACAAGGCTTTGCTGCGGCGCGCCACGGTCATCTCTTTGACGTCGCCGTGGCAATAGCCACATACTTCCTGATATGGACGATTTTGCTGCTCGATGAAGCGCTTGATGTGACGTTCGTGGTTGAAGCGCACGAAGTCCGGAAGATCATGCACCTTCTTCCAGGGGATGGGCGACTTGGCAGCTATCTTGCCGTCTTTGCTGCCTTCCCAGTACTCGAACAACTGCTTGATGCGTGGTTTATCTCGCACAGACTCGATGCTCTGGTGACAACCGATACACTTCTGCAACGGCGGGATACCCGCTACTGCGCTGCGTCTGGCGTAGGTATGGCAATACATGCAGTTGATCTGCATACCGCCCTTGTCGGCATCACCGGCATGGCGATTATGGGGAAACTCGATGGGCTGCTCAACCAGAGGACCAAGACTATCCTCGGTCATGGGTGCGGGCTGCGGGGACTCCGCTGCATTGATACAGATGGCAGCAAGCAATCCCGTCAACAAGACGGATATACGTAAGAAACGGTGCATCGTAAGGGCTCCCCCGGCAAACAAACGATCCCACGCCTGCTTCTCGCAGGCATGATTGAACAGGAAAATCGGATTATTTTAATGCGGCGTGTCGCGATAATTATTATTATTCATCACCTGCTTTATTTCCGCCTGAATAAGCGCGGCGCGACTACACGGGCGAATAATGTCTAGTCTGAAAAATAAAGTCAACACTGAATAACGTAACTTCTTCACCTGTCTAAAAAAAAAGTTATATGCCGCATGGAATTACAGCAATTGCTTATATACATTCTTAAACAGAGCTATCGGGATCAGACACCATGAACGAAGAACAGGCCGTACTGGATTTTTTTGCCCGGGATGAAAATCTGCCGCTGGGTTTGGCCGTGGCCGAGCAGATCGACAAGCTGCGCGAACAAATGAACAATCGCTATTGGCTGCAATTGCAACAACGCCTCGCCGCATCGTTCAGTGCAAACGGACTGGCCTGGCAGGTCGAACTCACCGAGGACCGCAACGCACCGGATAGCATGGTCGGCCTGCATTGCATTCTCCACCCGAAGCAGGATATCTATTTGCGTCCGATGGTGGAGCAGCAATATCTTGGCGGTGCATGGAGGATCTATTTCGGCCTGATGTGGAGTAATGCACCCACCCCCGACCATCTTGGTTCGACGGCTGTGAGCAGCCTGAAAGAGTCGCTGCAACACGTGGGCTACAAGAACAATGCGAGCTTCCTTGCCTGGCAGTGGACTGCGTTTCATCCGCGCCGCAGGGACTTCCTGTTGCGCTACGCCAGGGAACCTGAAGTGATTTTGGACGAGATGGAAACGTTGCTGAAAAAATTGCTGCTAGACCACAGCGACTCCATCGCACTGGCAAATTCCGCGCTGCGGTCCGCACCGCGCAGCATGGCGATCTCGCTGGACCGGCTGCGCAGCAAACGCAGCAGTGATTAAATTCAGATTGTCCATTAGGCAAAATGTGCCCCAAACCCCCTCTATGCCCCCTCGCAAGCTCTCCCCCTTGTCAGGGGGAGAACCGAACCCGCCCCTCCCCTGACAAGGGGAGGTTGGGAGGGGTTTGTGGTTAATTGACAATCCGGAATTAATCTGCCCCCTACACCGGATTATCCTGATCGAAGAATCGATGCTCCAAACCGAAGCGGTTCGCCAGGTGCTCGCCCAGCGCCTGGATACCGAAACGCTCGGTGGCATGATGCCCAGCGGCGATGAATGCAACACCTGTCTCATTGGACAGATGAAAATTCTGCTCGGAGATTTCCCCGGTGATATAGGCATCCACGCCCTGCGCGATGGCTGCCTCGAAGTAGCCTTGCGCGCCTCCGCTGCACCAAGCCACTTTGCTGATGCGCTTGCTGCCGTCACCGATGACTTGCGGAGTGCGCTTCAGGTCATGCTCCAGCTGCAACGCGAACTGCGCGAGATTTTGCGGTCGTTCCAATGCGCCCAGCCATGCGATGTTCTGCTCGCCGAATCTGCCCTGTTCCACCAACCCAAGCAGCTTGCCGAGTTGAGCGTTGTTGCCCAGTTCGGCATGCGCGTCGAGCGGCAGATGGTAAGCCAGCAGGCTCACTTCGTTGCGCAACAACTGTGCAATGCGCTTTTTCTTGATACCGACCAGGGTGGCATCCTCGTTGCGCCAGAAATAGCCGTGATGCACCAGGATCGCGTCTGCACCCCATTTGATCGCGTCATCCAGCACCTGCTGCGAAGCCGTCACACCGGTGGCGATACGCCGCACTTCCGCACGGCCCTCCACCTGCAACCCGTTCGGGCAGTAATCTTTGAACAGACTGGTTTGTAACAGGCTTGCGTTATAATCGCGCAATTCATCGAGCAGCATTTGATCCCTAATATTATGAAACGAACGGATTCATCATACCATGCGTAAACACTGGCTATTGTTCACCCAGACTGTCACGATCGCGCTCGCGCTGTTGTTCATCATTCACACCCTCAAACCGGAGTTGCTGCCGAATGCGGCCCGTAGCGGCGTGGTGACTCTTTACGAAAGCGCCCTGCCCGATGGCATGGTCAAATCCTCCGGAACGACGCTGAACGTAGCGGCAAAAAAAGCCATGCCTGCCGTGGTGAACATTTATACCAGCACCCTCGTCAAGGCACCGGCCAATCCCTTCATGGATGATCCGCGGTACCGTTTTTTCTTCGGCGATCCTGGTGATGAAGAGCCGCAAAACAGTTCCAGCCTGGGTTCCGGCGTGATCGTCAGCCCGGATGGATACATACTTACCAACCATCACGTGGTCGAAGCCGCCGACCAGATCGAAGCCGCGCTGGCCGATGGCCGCAAGGCAAAAGCCCATGTCATCGGTTCAGACCCGGAAACCGATGTCGCCGTGATCAAGATCGAATTGCCCGGCAACCTTCCCGCGATCACGTTCGGCCATCCGGAACAGGCGCAGGTGGGCGACGTGGTGCTCGCGATCGGCAACCCGTTCGGTGTGGGCCAGACCGTGACGATGGGTATCATCAGCGCGCTCAAACGCGATCATCTGGGCTTGAGCACCTTTGAGAGTTTCATCCAGACTGATGCCGCGATCAATCCCGGCAATTCCGGCGGTGCATTGGTGGACATCAACGGCAGCCTGGTCGGCATCAACAGCGCGATCTATTCGCCGAATGGCGGCTCGCTCGGCATCGGTTTCGCGATCCCGGCGAACACTGCAAAGAACACCATGGAACAGATCATCAAGCAAGGCTCGGTGACGCGCGGATGGATCGGTGCCGCAGTGCAGGAGCTCACCCCGGAACTGGCAGAATCCTTCAAGCTGGGCGACATCAAAGGCGTGCTGATCACGGAGATCATCCGCAACAGTCCGGCCGAAAATGCCGATATCCGGAGAGGCGACATCCTGATCGCGATAGACGAACATCCGATCGAAAGCTGGAGTGGCATGCTGGAAACCGTGGCAAATTTGCCGCCCGGCAAGATCGTGATAGTCAAACTGATGCGTGACGGAGCGGCAATGAGCCTGAAGCTAAAAATTGGCAAGCGGCCGAAACCGAGGACTCAGTAGTAGCATTACAAAAAACTGATGCGGTCTTTGCATCAACCTGAGTAGGGCGGAACGCATCGCGGTTCCGCCGCATGATTTACTGTGATGATCCTAGAAACGACAATAAATTTGCTTCGCTCGCCCTGCGCCTACCCCGTGGTCTTGCCGCGGGGTAGGCGCAGAAAAACAAAATCGGCGAGCTACGCTTAAAGTC
>JBDTPM010000020.1:0-5947 GCA_039932695.1 Gallionella sp.
TTATGGTCTTGAGCGTTTGATCTATCGTTCCTGCAGCGCTTCCGGTTGCTCCTGTCGTCCATGCAAGCGAAAAGGTGTTAATGGCCTTGGCTGAACTCGGGGTCGCGGATCCGTCAGTGCCACTGCCTCCACCACCACCACCGCAACCAGCCACTAAAGCGGCGAGCAGCAACGCCATGAACCACATCAGTGGTTTGGAAATACTATCGAATCTGTTCATTTTCTTCTCCTTGGTTATCTGACCCAGCAAACCCGGTGCGATCGACCGGTGTTTTGCTGGTACTTGTCCTGATGTGCTACGCCAATATTCGCCGATGACATGTGCGACTATGTGAGCCCCAGTTTTGTCTGCCCCGATTCAAAATCAAATCAACCGGAACGAAGGCACAATTCATACCGATTGCACTATTCCACTTCAGTCCACATCGCTCCGTGCGTTAGCGCACATAATTCAAAATTTCTTGGGAACAAATTTGTGCGAATGAAAAAGGCCGTCTCGCGACGGCCTTGTATTAACTGCTTTACATTCTTTATTACATCCCTTACGGGGCAGGCTGTGTAACGGGATTAGCATTTAAGGTAACCGCAGTCTGCGCCAGCGCTCTGCCGTTCAGCACCGCGCCGGTCTGCAACACTACCGCGGTTTTATCCAGGATAATTCCCTTGAAGTCAGCTCCCGTTCCAAGGGTCGTTTGGCCGGCGACCTGCCAGAAAATATTCTTGGGCAATGCGCCGCTCAGGGTAACAATGGCACCGCTGCTCACGGTGAGATTTTGTGCGATCTGGAAAATCCACACATCATTTGCGGTACCCGAGAGTGTGACACCAGATGTGATTAATACCCCCGAACTCCATTTGTAGACGCCAGGGGCGAGTGTCTGCCCGCTAATATCTCCGGCATACAGTTCGGTAACACCAGCTGCCCGTCCTGCGGCGTCGGTGTATGCGGTTCCCATATCAAGTATGGCGGTGCCCAGGTCGGCAGAGGTCGTCCCTCCCACTTGGTCGGCAGCGTATAGTTTTCCGGGTGCGGTCACATAAGTGGATGTGAAAAATGTATCCGTGGGTTCAGTTTGTAATGCCCATCCAGTTAAGCCAACCCTGGCGATTGGACTAACGCCAACATTTCCAACAACTGCGGTGGCTCCAGTGGTTGACACCCCGGTCTTGGACAGAATCACATAATTGGCGGACGTTCCCAAGTCTACCGGCAATGGACCTGCCGCTGGCGCTGTGCCTGTTGTAAAGCTCCATGTCTTATCGGCTAACATTGCATTTCCAGGGGCTGCGATATCCGTGACCCCCGTCACCCCCCCTTTGATCGTGGCAGTATATGCGGTGCTGGCTGCAAGATTGGCTGTCGGGTTAAAGGTCGCGGTTGCCCCAATATAGCTCACTGCGCCTGATACTGTTGAAGCTGGCACACCCGATTCGGCCACCGTAAAGTTTGTTGCGGTGATCGTTGCAGGGTCCATCGGCTCACTGAAGGTTGCGTAGACATTGCTGTTGATGGCCACCCCGCTGGCCGCATCAACAGGGATTGTGGAACTCACAGTGGGTTTGGTAGTGTCTCCCGCTGTACTTGCATCAGTGGTAAAGGTCCATACCTTGTTACTGGCAAGTGCATTACCTGCCAGGTCTTTGGCCGCGGTGGTGATCGTCGCAGTGTATGGGGTGCTGACCGTGAGATTGCTCGCAGGCGTGAAGGTCGCAATTTTACTTGTCGCGTCCAGGGTCACGGTTCCCGTAACCGCAGATGCGCCCGCTGCCACCTTAAAAGTAGCTGTGTTGATCGTTGCCGTAGACATCGCTTCACTGAAGGAGGCGGTGATTTTTCTGTTGATCGGCACAGCCGTGGCATTATTAACAGGAGTTGTGAAAGTAACCGTGGGCGCGACTGTGTCCCCTGAGATCGGGGCGCTTGACCCGTTCCCCCCCCCACATCCCGCAACAATAGCGACCAGCAGTAATGCCATGAACCACTTCAGTGGCTTTGTAACGCTTTCGAATCTGTTCATTTTATTCTCCTTGAATATATCTGATTCAGAAAAACATCGGTGCTATCCACCGAACGCTTGCTGGTATTCGCCCTGATGTGTTTCGCTGATGACATGTTTAACGACTTTGCGAGCCTCAGTTTGGTCTGTTCCAATTCAAAACCGGATCAACCGAAACCATAGCACAAGTCACGCTGGACACACAGTGCCACTTCCGTCCACGACGCTCCGTACGGTAGCGTACATAAAAGGAAAATATATTTTGGAGAAGCTTGGCGGGCTGTTCACGATCATCCGCGAGATGCGTTGCTTGCCCGATGGGGATAGCTCGCGCGCCGATGGTCGCTATCGCGAACGTCACCTGTGACCGGATCGATACGCTGAAACAGGCCGGAGAATTGCCTTGGCGCTAATAACCGTGGCAATAGCGGTGACCAATAGCACGCACTCCGTGCGCCAACGCACAGTGAATGTCTTGAATAAGCGGGATGATTAATACTGTGGCGCTTTACCATGAGGATTACTCGATACTTGTGAAATATTAATTAGAAAGGTCCGAATCATGCTCTATACCATTGCCATCGTTATGCTCATCTTGTGGTTGCTTGGGCTGATCACTTCCAACACCATGGGCGGTTTCATTCACATTCTGCTTGTGATCGCCATCGTGATGGTTTTGCTGAGAGTGATAAACGGATGATGCTAGCCGTTACCGACCGGGTATCCATGAAGGGTTACTCGTAAGGAAGCGTTGATTAAGTCCGTGGTGAGTGTTCCCGTTCGCACCCCTCGATACACCGCGCTGCGCGCGGCACCCTTCGACTGAGCTCAGGACAGGCTCGGGGCGAACGGGAAATGTATCGAACCACAGTTTTGGACTTAATCAGCGCTTTCCTAAATAACCCGGATTTGCGAGCATCTGCTACGCAGATTGCGTGCTTGCCCCACTTCATCCCGGCTTCGGTGTTGCGGGAAAAATTTCTTGTTTACATATTCCAGGAAGCGTTGCACTTATGTGCGCTAGCGCACGGTGCGCATCCGGGGAGTGGAGTCTAATTATCGCAGATGCTTTGGAGCAGGGAATCATCCAATAGGCTCATCCGGATTTCGACACCCGACACCAGCAAGGTTGATTCAAGACTTGAGCAGTCAGTAACGCCTAGGCGTCAATCTTGATGTCATCACAAGGAGAACAAAATGTCTGTGGGAACTATTCTATTGATCGTGGTGTTATTGATGCTGGTCGGTGCGTTTCCAAGCTGGCCACACAGCAGGTCGTGGGGTTATGGACCGAGCGGAGGTATCGGGCTGTTATTGATCATTCTGATCATTCTGCTGCTGATGGGTCGATTGTGACGGACTCGATAAATTTTTCGGAAGGTGATAGCCGGTTGCAGCAACAGTATTTGATGATGAGTAACTTTAAGGTTTAATTTTAATTAAGGAGTTAAGTCATGAGTATGAAAACAATGGATTCTGAAATTACAAAAAACGCAGCAGCCAATGAAAAGCACATGGACGATTTGCGATTCGTGGTGGCGGATTCCGATACACCCCTGATTGAGATCACCCGGCAGGCCGAAAAAGTCTCTGACAAATTCGTCCACGATAATCGTTGGAACTGGCATTGATCATCGTGATCATTCGGTCGCTGACGGGTCGATTGTGATGCTCCCGAAAAGTATCGCTGCAAGGCGCCAGCATCAAAACGTAATATTCTTTGAACAAGGAGTCAAGTCATGAACGCGAAAACAATGAGAGTCAAACATACTAATATCGCTGCCTCCAAGGAAAAGCTGATGGAGGATCTGCGGCTTGTGGTGGCGGATGCCGAGGAGCTTTTGCGCGCTACCGCCAATCAGGCAGGTGAGGGGGCCGTTGCTGCCCGTGCACGGATCCAGGAGAGCTTGAACGTTGCCAAGGCGCGCATGGTTGAAGCCGAAGACGCCGTGATCGAGCGGGCCCGTCAGGCCGTAAATGACACCGACCAATACGTCCACGATAGCCCCTGGCAAGCGATCGGTATCTCCGCTTGTGCGGGCGTGGTTATCGGTATGCTGATTGCACGGCGCTAGGATATGTCGGAATCACCCGGTCTGATGGAGTCGCTGAAGCGGATGGCGGGCACCTTGCTCGCGATCATCCAGACGCGGCTTGAACTATTGTCCAGCGAGATGGAGGAAGAGCGCTTGCGCGTCGGGCAAATGATGCTCTATGCCAGCGTCACCCTGTTCTTCTTTGGTTTGGCCACCATACTTCTGACGGCATTTGTCGTGGTGGTGTTTTGGGACAGTTACCGTCTGCCGGTGCTGGCAGTCTTTGCCATCATTTACTTTGCCGCCGGTCTCCTGGCATTGAATGCATCGCGCCGCTTGGCCAGTGAAAAATCCAAATTGTTTTCCGCCAGTCTGGCCGAAATTGCCGAAGACCGCGATCAGCTTGCTCCCCCGCCATGAAACAACGACTTGCCGATCTTGCCAGCCGCCGCCAGGGGCTATTGGAGAAAATCGAGGCCCAGCGTATGGAAGTGGTCGAGATCGCCCGGCATTTGCAAGCACCGTTGGCCGTGGCGGACACAGGGATGAAAGCGGTGCGTTTCATACGCAATAATCCCGGGTTGGTATCCGGCGGATTTGCTGCGCTGCTGTCATTGCGCGGCATGGGCATAGCCGGCCTTGCACAGAAAGGGTGGCGCTTGCTGTTTCTTTATCCTGCCGCCATCTCTTTAGGTTTTAAATTCCTCTATTCTGCAACCCGCTCTCCAGCCAAGTTGCGCAAATCCGGGATCGATCATTGAGGACTCGTTGACCGGAGCAACTGAAGTCATTTCTATCCGGGTCCAACAATGAAGGTCAATGCCATGAAGCTGTTCAATTTTATCCTGTCTCTGATCATCATCGCCGCATCGCTGGTCTTGTGCCAACAAATCATTTCAAATTCGATCTCCAACCAGGCGAACAAGAACGATTATGCCGAGCTCAACAGCGTCAAATACGGTCTTTTGAGTATCGATGAATGGAAGCGACAATTCACCGAAATACTTGCCGAGGAGATCAACAAGCTGTATCTATCAAAGGCGAATGAGCGGGTTATCAAAAAACATATCGAAGTTCTGCTGAATACCCTTATTGACGATGTCGACAGGAAGATCAGGGCAGAGAACGCGAATACAGCAGGCGGTCGGGTCACGCAATCCTTTATCAATATCTTCGTCAATCTGGAGGTCATCAAAAAAGGAATTCCAGAATATGCGGATGCCGTCATTCATGAGTTGACGAAACCGAAATCGAAGCGTCAGATAAAGTCCGTGCTGAACAAGCAGCTTGATCAGTATTCGGACCAGACCTTTGATACACAGGAAACAGCTCTATTGAGCCGCATCCTGCTCAGCATGGACACCAGTGATATCGAAGGTGCCAAGCTCAAGCTCAATGAAGAGATTTCGGTCAGGCATGCCCTGATAGTCAAGCAGGGAACCCTGTTGATCGTACTGTCGATCATTCTTTTTGCCATGTCCGGTTTCAGCAAGCAGCCGCTGAGCCCATCCGGGTATATATTTCTTATGCTGTCTCTTGTCATACTTCTGATCGCCGGGGTAACCACGCCCACGATCGATATGGAAGCAACCATCTCGCAGATGAACTTCATGTTGATGGGGCATCCCATCCATTTCGAGAACCAGGTATTGTATTTCCAAAGCAAAAGCATTCTGGATGTATTCTGGATCATGATCACTCATCGGGACATACAGATGAAACTGGTCGGGATATTGCTGATCACTTTCAGCATTGTTTTCCCGCTGCTAAAGATTGCATCGACGCTGGGATATTATTTCAATTATCTCCACGCAAGGGAAAACCCGTTGATCAAATTCTTTGTATTGAAATCGGGGAAATGGTCGATGGCCGATGTCATGGTGGTTGCGATATTCATGGCCTATATCGGATTCA
>JBDTPM010000021.1:0-5450 GCA_039932695.1 Gallionella sp.
GAGCAGCTAAACTCTTGAATCTCTCCGGGTCGAATTCCCCGCCGCTTGCGGCGAATGGTTCGACTAAAAACAGAATTGATACCCCGCCCCTTGGGGCGGGGCCGTTCATTTGCCACTCCTCACCCGAGCGTAGTCTGTCTCCGGCAGAGTTCGAGAGACAGCATTTGCTGCGGCTAAATAGTGTATATTTAAACTGGTGTTATTCATTAGTGAATCTTCATGCTTTTCTAATTTCAACAGTACGGACCGGCGGGCCCGTCAAATAGCTGTTAGCACTCAACAGACAACAGGAGCCGTCATGAGCCAATTACCAATCGTAGCTCTCACCCTTCTCGTAGCGAGTAGCGTTGCATTTGCACAGGAAGCTGTTTTCGAAACCAAATCCTTGACGCCGGAAACCGCTCTTGTGGCTGCACGGGCAGCAATGGAGTTGTGCCGGAAACAGGGCTATCAGGTCGCTGTTGCCGTAGTCGATCGTGCGGGGCTTACTCAGGTATTGCTCAGAGACCGGTTTGCGGGTGTACACACTATAGAAGTTGCGGCCAACAAGGCCTGGACCGCTGCCAGTTTCCATACACCCACATCGTCGCTGTCCACAGAAACTCAGCCGGGCAAGCCGCTTAGCGGACTTCGAAGCCTGCCACGATTCCTTGGAGTAAGCGGCGGTGTAGTGATAGAAGCCGGCGGTACGTTCTTTGGCGGCATTGGTGTATCCGGTGCGCCCGGAGGTGATGCAGATGAGAGTTGTGCACTAACGGGACTCAAGGCCATCTCAGAAATGATCGAGTTTTAAGCCATCGTTCAAACCTGAATTACGGGAATAAGCCTTAACTTGTGATTCCCCGCAGTCTTGCTGCGGGGATACGCCCGCTCCTTCCCCTTCAGGGGGAAGGTTGGGATGAGGGTGGGTTTTCCGCAGTCAAACATAAACTTCCGCTTAATACCCCGCGGTCTTGCCGCGGGGTTGTTCATTACCCGATCATGGCAGCTTCACCAGTGCCGATGCTCCAGCGCGCAGTGATTCCTTGCTTGGAAATACCACGTCGACAGGGTAAACCGATCCTTCTTTTATTATGATCGGCTCCAGCCCCAGCGTTTTAATTTTCCCGGTGTAGCTTGTTCCGGCGACGATCACGGTTACCGTCTGGCCGGTTTTTAAATCGTCCATCTGTGGAGAGGGCAGGTAGGTGCGCGCAATCATTTCCCCTGATCTGGCCAGCGTCAGCAGCATCTGCGGCTGCAATCCGGCGGCCACGCTCAGACCGGGCTGTGCCTGGCGAAGTATCACGACAGCATCGAAGGGGGCGTGTATGGAGGCATCATCCAGCGCTTTCTGATTCTGTCGCAGGCGAGCCCGCGCTTCGGAAAGTGTGGATTGGCTCTTCACCAGTCGCAACTTGGCCTGGTCCAGATCGGTGGTGGAAATGACGGTGCGGTCATGTAGCTCTTGCACTCGATCCAGATCTCGTTTTTCCTCTGCCATTTCTGCATCCAAGCGGATTATCTCAGACCTGTTCTCCTCCACTTTGGCCATGTATGTTGTGCTATCCAATGCCAGCAACACCTGTCCCTGTTTGACTTTGTCCCCGACTTCAACATATACCTTCTTTACGATGCCTGATACCGGGGTAGAAAGCTCGACCCGTTGTGACCATTGCAAAGTTGCCTGCATATCTGCTGCCCACGGTGTCTGCGGGATAAGTATTGCCATGCAAAAAACCATCCATTTATTCATCATCAATTCCCTTTGTTAATTCCCGGTCTGGCGAAGAGGGCTTCCGATCAAAGCCTCCAGGCGCGCGAAACTCAATGCCAGTCGATATTCGATCTGGCGAGATCTCATGTTGGCTTCAGCAGTTCCCACCATGGATGTGCCGAGATTACTCTTGAGTTCCAGTTCATAGAGACCGCGACTGCGTTCCAGCTGCAGATCGCGAAAATCAACATACTTACGGGCTGCGCCAAGCGCTGAACTCTGCAACTGGGATATCTCAAGACAGGTCTCCAGCAGAGCCTGAGTCAGCTCAATTTTCAGTTTTTCGGTGCTGGCATGCAATTTGTTGAACTGGGCCAGTTCGCGCGCAATGCGTGAATCAGAGCGATTGCCCTGATACAGTGGCCATGAAAGGATCAGTCCGGCACTCAGGTTGTCCCGTGTAGTTGCAGAGCGGCTGTAATCTGCAGCCTGTACTTCGGCATCCAGTATCGGCCCTTTTTCTGCGCGCAGCGATTCCATCCGCTTCTGTGAGGCAGCCAGCATCTCCTGTTGTGCGTGCAGACGAGGATTTTTGTCGAGCAGAACGGGGAGCAGCGTTTGATAATCGGGCAGGGTGCGCTGGTTGCCCGGTAGTTTTGGATCTTCCAGATCGCCGGGCAAATCGCCGGGGCGATTCATGGCATTAGCCAGCAAGGCGCGGGTAATGCGTTGCCTCTGTGCGCTTGCGTTGCGTTTCTCCAAGGTGTCGTGATAGCGTGATTCCAGTTCGGCCAACTCTAAACTCGATAACTGGCCGCGCTCAAGCCGGTCCTTCCCCTGATCGAAACTGACGTAATACACAGCCATCATCTCGTTATCGACGGTGTACTGCAAGTCGGCCAGCAGCACATCAAAAAATCGCGCCATGATCTCAATGCGACGATTTTCGATTGCAGTGATCAAATCGGCTTCACGCGCCTTCAACTCGTAGTTGGCAGCCAGTTCAGCATTGCTGCTCCGCCCGAAGTCATAGAGTGTCTTGCGCGCAGAAAGACGGACGCTGTTATCGCTGACAAAATCCACATTTCCTAATGTGGGCCGGCCACTGCGCAAGATGCCTTCGAAATTGATGTTGGTATCCTGGCGCGAATTGGCGCTATCCCTGTCCGCCAGTGCGCTATCCCTTTCCGCTTGGGCATACAACAGTTCAGGATGGGTGTATCCCGCAGTTGCCAAGGCAGCTTCCAGCGTGAGCGGGCTTGCCAGCACAGGTGCACTGACTACAGACATGAATAGCAGGCAACAGATGTGGTTCAGCCGGTGCTTGCGCAAAGCACATCTCATTTTGTTTGCTGATTCTTGTGCTCTGTAAACGAAGTGGTTTTGCAGGCACCCTCTACTACACATTTACCTAACAACAAGAATTCATTCACGTCTTTTGCCGTACCGGGAAATCGCGTGACCAGATTACCGTCCAGATCAAAAAAGTCGAATACAGGAGTTCCGTACACACGGTGCTCCATGCTGAAGGCCTTTTCAGTGGTCTCCTTGCCTTTGAAATCTTCCATGGGGAGGCTGCCGCGGATATCAACCAGGAAGATCAGAAAGTGCTGATGGTAGTAATCCTGTACTTCGGGCTGGTTGAGGATGGTGTGTTTCATGCGGTAGCAGAAGGGGCAATCCACCTGCTCGAACATGATCAGTATGCCTTTTTTGCCGTCCTTCTTTGCTGTGGCCAGTTCACTCTTGAAGTCGCCCATTTTTAAATCAAAGAAATGTTCCTCTGCATCGCGCGTTTCAGCAAAGCCTGTTCCCATGCAGAGTATGAATAACAAACCGGCAGCAAATATTTTCATGGACTTGTCCTGTCCGATTCAATTGGGGCATTGTAGCGCGTACGTGCGCGAACAAAAGGGGCGCCCATTAGCAGTGGAAAAACGGGTAGCTTCCGATACAAGCAGTCGGTCGATCTCCCCGGGTAATTCAAGATTAATCAGTCTTCCCGCATCAAGATGCTGTACTGTATTTTCATCGTGATGGCGGAACCCGCGATAATCGATGCAAGCGCCAGGAAAGACCCTAAAGACAGGGTCGACACGCCGGTTATGCCCTGGCCTATGGTGCAACCCATGGCAGTAACTCCGCCGAATCCCATAAGCGTGCCCCCGATGATATGGTAAAACATGTCTTGTGCAGAGGAAAAAGCTTCCCAGCGGAATGACTTGGTGAGCAGGGCGTAGAGAAAGGATCCGATGCCGACGCCAAATATCGTGGCAACGCCAAAGGTGATGAGATTCGAGGCATCGGTCCAGTATGCCCAGTATTCAAGGGTGTAGGCTGTAGGCGCCACAAAGGACATCGATTCAGCCAAGTGGGAATTGGTGCCCAGATAAGTCATTTCCAGCGTGTCGGGGTTTTCTCCAAAGCCGAGATGTCCGGTTATGTACCAGCCCGCTACGATGAGCAGGCCGATGATCAGACCGGACAGGTTGTTGTCGAGACTTTTACGGAAACCCTTGTCCATGTAAACAAAAATCAGGATGGCCAACCCGATCACGCCGGCTATCGCCAACGGAAGGATGTTGGGCGCAAGGCCGCCGATACCGGAAAACAGAGCGGGGAGTGATTGGCCATTTTCGAACTGTATGGTGACAGCAGGCGCCTGTAGTACATTGACGCGGAATGCGCCAAGGATGCCTTTCAGCGTCACCAATGCGGCAAACCCCAAATAAATGAATACGACGACTGATCTCAGGTTGCCGCCTCCGACGCGCACCAGCGTTCTGTTGGCGCAACCGGAGGCGAGTGTCATCCCGACGCCGAAGCAAAGCCCCCCTGTGATATAGGCGAGCCAGGGGAAGTTGCTGCCGGTATAGATGGTCTTGGTCAGATCCACAAAGCCAAAATAGACCAGTATATTGGTGCCGATCATCGCCACTGCAATGGCGAGCAGCCAGGCGCGCATCCGCCCCCAATGGCCCATATTGACGACATCCGAAACGGCACCCATGGTGCAGAAGTTGGTCTTGTTGGCGATGAATCCGAATGCGACGCCCAAACCAAATCCCCACCAGACTATAGTTTTGATCAGAATTGAAGCATCCATGTTTGGTTATCTCACGATGATTATCAAAAATACCCGAACCAAATGAATCCTAAGTTCATCACAGCGGCTACCCCACAGCGGTTACCTAGGAATTCTTCGCAATACCGGCGTTGTCCTCGACACCGATCAGTTTTGGCAGGTTAAGCTTGCGCGGTGTGACCACTTTCTTGTCCCGCAGGTAACCCGATACCAAATCCCAGATCGGCTCGCCGCTTGCGCCTTCGGCCACCGGCGCCCATCCCGCCACCTTGTATTTCTTGTTGGGGTCGAGCGACTTTCCCTTCAGCATCATGTTGTTGATGCGCTTGCCGATGCTTTGCCTCAAATCGCAGGTATAGCTTATACCGCCCACGCGTACCATGTCCCCGCCTTGCTGCTTGTAGGGATCGGGGTTGAACAGATTGTCACAGACGTCTTCCATGATGGCCTTGATCGTTTCACCGGTCATTTCGGTCAGCGTTGTTTGGGGATAGGTGATAGCGGTCTGGTCCATTACGTGTTCCAGAGTGATGGCTTCGCCCGGCAATAGTGAAGTGCCCCAGCGGAAGCCTGGAGAGAATGCCGCGTCCGCGCCTTTAACTTCCATCAGTGCATCCAGTATCAGTTGATCGAAGGTGCCGTTGAAGTTGCCGCGGCGGTACAACTCAC
>JBDTPM010000022.1:0-2950 GCA_039932695.1 Gallionella sp.
CAATGCTGCCACGACGCGCCGGTAATCCTGCTTGTCTTCGTAGGGCGGATCGATCAGCACCAGCGCGCGGCGCGGCGGAGGCGGCAACAAGGCTTTCAGCGCACCGAAACCGTCGGCGGTCTGCATCAGCACCTGGCTGCCATGCCCGGCAAAATTCTGCTGCAGGATCTCGCTGTCGGTCGGATGCAGCTCGAACAGTCGCATCCTGTCCTGTTCACGCAACATCTCCAGCGCAATCAACGGTGAACCGGGATAGAGTTTCATCTGTCCGTCCGGATTGATGCGCTTTACCAGTGCCACATACTCCGCCAGCGGCGCGGGCAGATCGTCGCGCTCCCACAGGAGTGCGATGCCGCTTTGATACTCCGCGTTCTGTGTGGCATAGCCGCTCTCAAGGGAATAACAACCCGCTCCGGCATGGGTATCGATGTACCAGAACGGCTTGTCCTTTTGCGCCAGATAATGCAGCAACTGCACTTCGATGAAGTGCTTCAGCACATCGGCGTGATTGCCGGCATGAAAGGCGTGGCGGTAACTCAGCATGAATTTGTAATCAGGGACAATTCAGGTCGCGATTGTGCCACGCCGCATGCAGCACAACAAAATAGTTGTTGCTTGGAGTTGATTATTTTCCTGTCATTGCTGGCACAATGATGTTCCAGTTAAAAACCCAACACGGCCGCACTTGAATCACACCTTTCAATTATGGAAATTTACGCGCATATTTTTAGCAGTAATGAACTGTGGGTAAGCAATTGTCTATTTGCGTTTATCTTGCTGCGTGCCGTGTGGACTGCTCCATGGCGTAGTTTCTGGGGCAACAACGAACAGTTGAACGCATTGATCGGCTTGGCATTATGGCTGACCGTGTTGTGGCTATTCCCGGTCGGGGTACGCGAAGGGCTGAAGCTGCATCCGCTCGGCGCGACGTTATGTTTCCTGATTTTTGACTGGCAAATCGCCTCGCTGATGCTCAGCGTGATTTTGCTGATATCGCTGAGATATAATGATACCAGCTTGATTGCATTTGGTAATATCGGCTTGGTGATGATCATCCTGCCGATCGCTGCCAGCCGGGTTTGCTTAAGTCTATTTTATCGCTATGGCAAGGCCAATTATTTCAGTTTCGTGTTGTGGAATGGCTACGTCGTCGGCGCACTGTCGATGTTGTTGGCTTCGATCGTGAACGGCTGGTTGATCACGGCATCGGGACAACATAGCGGATTTACCATGGATAATGTTTATTGGGCATTTTTACCCGTTATCATTTCGATCGAATCTGCTTTAACCGGCGCATTCATTTCCGGATTCGCGATAGCTCTGCCCAATGCAGTGGCTCATTTCAACCAGGACATTTACTTCGCTAAAAAGCCCCCGGATTAAGCGATCAGGCCCCACCCTAACAATGGCTTTTTCACTCAATAACCGGCCAAGGCTGCCAACTCCGCATCACTGAATCCCGCTGCACGTCGTGCTTCCAGATTGAATGGGCCGCGCAACACCGGCGCGGCATATTCGGCGGCAAGTCGCGCATAGTTGGCGATCGGCTCCAGGCCGCGTTGTTCACAAAGATATGAATACCAGCGGTTACCGATCGCGACATGGCCGATCTCGTCGCGCAGGATGATGTCCAGGATCACCGCGGCCTTCATGTCACCCGCCTGCGCCAGCTTGGCGCGCACCGGAGGTGTGGCATCCAGCCCGCGCGCTTCCATCGTTCGGGGCACCAACGCGATGCGGGCGAGGATGTCATGCTGAGTTTTGGCAGCCATTTCCCATAAGCTGTTGTGCGCGGGAAAATCGCCATAGGCGCAACCCAGGCCTTGCAGGTGTTCAGCCAGCAACGAGAAATGCAGCGCCTCCTCTTCTGCAACTTGCAGCCAATCTGCGTAGTATGCTGCCGGCATGCCGGGGAACCGCCAGATCGCATCCAGCGCCAGATTGATCGCATTGAACTCGATATGCGCCAGCGCGTGGATCAGGATGGCGCGCCCCTCCGGCGTGATCATCGAGCGGCGCTTGACCAGGCGCGGCGCCACCAGTTCTGGTTTGCCGGGGTGGCCGGGGATGGGCTGCTGAGAGGTTATTGCGGCTTTGGCATCCAGTTCAATTTGGCCTGACAACCAGGCTTGCGCCAACCCGCGCACCCCCGCCGCTTTGCGGGCCGCATCGCATTCCGCCAGCCAGAACAGCGCGGCCAGTCTTAATTCTATTGGTTGAATTGGAGGGGGCAGCATCGAGCCATTATCCTTTATCCCAGATTGTCCATTAGGCGGAATGTGCCCAAAACCCCCTCAACTCCCCCTTGCGGGTGCAAGGGGGAGTTGAGGGGGTTTTGGGTTAATCTTTGCGGGTTCAATTCCCCGCCCCTTGGGGCGTGTTTTTTGTAGGGTAAAAAAACGCAGCGTTTCCACCTCGCTGGTGGATACACGCCTTCGGCGTTTTATCCACCCTACTAATACCCCGCCGCTTGCAGCGGGGTGGTTTATTTGGGCAATCTGGGTTTATTCTGTTACCGGCTTGATCAGCATCGCCTTCAATCGTGCCAGCTTGTCCATGCCTTCGTCCCTGGTCACGGTGGCCACTGCATTCGCGTGGCCGCCCGCATAGACCAATTCGGCTTCCGGCATTTCTTCCAGGAAGCGGCTCGGTTCGCAGGCCATCCAGTCCTTGCCGCGCTTGCGGCGATTGCAATAGCTGATCTGCAGGCTGCGCTCGGCGCGGGTGATGCCGACATACATCAGGCGGCGTTCTTCCTCGATCTGTTTTTCGTCGCTGTCGCGGAATGGCAGGATATCTTCTTCAGCGGCGATGATGAACACGTGCGGAAATTCCAGGCCTTTTGCAGCGTGCAGCGTGGACAACGAGACCGCGTCCGGTTCCTGGTTTTTGCCCTCCAGCATGTTGATCAGCGCGATGGTCTGCACCATCGCGATCAATGACTTCTCAT
>JBDTPM010000023.1:0-2542 GCA_039932695.1 Gallionella sp.
AAAAGACAAACTGTTCGGCTTCTTCGTCGGTCTGGCGATGAAGGCCAGCCAAGGGAAAGCCAACCCTGCACAGTTGAATGAGGTTTTGAAGCGCAAGCTGGAGGGTGTGTAACGAGGAAGGCCCCGGTGGTGAACCGGGGTTTCAAACTGAATGCACGATAAATTACTTCAGAACTTCAACCTTATCGATGAATATGATCGTTTCGAAAGTGCGGTTCAATGATTTGCTGTGAAAGTTGGTCATCGTCGCGCCGGTTCCATAGCCGATGTTGGCACCCTTGGCAACGCTGGTCTTGGAAGCAGCAAGCCAGATCGGTCCTTTATCACCGCTGACTTGCAGATAGGTGTACATCGAAGTATCGATTACGTCCAGGACTTTGCCCTTGTTTGGGAATTTGCTGGCCGCGGCCGGTTTTGCAGCAGGTGCGGTTGATTGCGGTTCTGCAGCAACTGCGGTACCGGCAAAGGTAACCAAAGCCAGCAGGGTGATAATGGTTTTCATCATGACTTCCTTAAATTTATATGAACGGGTTGAAAAAAAGGCCTCGTAAGCCGGAGGCTTGTCGGACTTGAAGTCTAACAAGTTGCCAGAATACAGAAAACTCGCATAGTTGGCAAAGCGGAAAACACCTGACTAGTGTAATTGTGAGCCGTTATCGATTAACGCGGGGCTTGCGTGGCGCGTTGACAAATATTCGATCGTATAACCAGCACGGCAAGCACTTGAGCACGCGCCCGACCAGTCCCATCTGCCACGGGATCACGGTGAACGCGGTCTGCCGCTCGATGGCATGTGCCATGCGCTTCGCAGCCTCGTCGGCATCCAGTATGAACGGCATCGGGTAAGGATTGATGGCAGTCATCGGTGTCCTGATATATCCCGGACAGATCGTGACAACCTTCACCCCGCTGTCGCGCAACTCTACCCGCAATGATTCCAGGTAAGAGATCGCAGCGGCTTTGGAGGCAGAGTAGGCGCTCGCACCAGGGAGTCCGCGAAAACCTGCGACGCTGGCTATGCCAACC
Source organism: Gallionella sp. (assembly GCA_039932695.1). Lineage (GTDB taxonomy): Bacteria > Pseudomonadota > Gammaproteobacteria > Burkholderiales > Gallionellaceae > Gallionella. The sequence goes on from JBDTPM010000023.1 coordinate 1,027, forward strand.
AGGGTGCCCGCATGCGCCGAGCGCATAGCCGCGACGAACGGCTGGAAAGTATTCACCATGCCCAGCACGTTGATATCCATCACCTGCTGAAAGACATCGATATCATGGGCATGTTCAGTCAATGTGCCGGTGCTGACCCCGGCATTGGCGATGACCACATCGGGCACGCCGGCGCGTGTGATGAAATCGCTTGCCGCATGCTGTACGGCATGCGAATCGCGCACATCCAGCGCGTAACAAAATGCTTTGCCGGGAAATTCTGCACTGAGCGTTTGCAGCAGTTCGCCGCGCCGTGCGAATGTGGCGACCGTTGCGCCGCGTTCAAGATAATAGCGCGCCAGTGACAAACCCAAACCACTCGACGCCCCGGTGATGACCAACGACTTAACATGCGTAGTTTGCATGTTTAGTCGGATGGCCATGCAAGGCTGACCAGCCTACGTGGTTGTTCCGGCTGTGTCAACTCCACACGCATCTTGTTGCGTAGTGGATTGCCTGCCTTTGGTATTAGCCGGTTTACAACCACGGCGGTGACGATCTTGCCCAGCCTCCGGCTGGCTGCAAGTCGCCTGCAATGCAACCCCTTGCGGGTGGACTTGGCATGCGTCTTTTGCATGTTTAGTCGAATGGCCATGCCAAGCCACTACACGCCGGAGCAATTGCTGGATTTTGGCCGTGTCCGATGAGCAGCAATCATCTTGAGTGTTGCTTTGCCGTACCGCTTACTTTCCGCCGGACCTGGTCTTGCGTGCCATCGCGACCACTTCTTTCAGCACGCGGACTGTATCGTCAGGCTGCAAACCGGTTATCAGGTATTTGCCGTCCACTACCAGAGTCGGGGTGCCGTTGATGCCGTAGCTGCGCACCATTTGCTTGGCACGCGTCACCTTGCTTTGCATCGCAAACGAATTGTATGCAGCCGAGAATTTCGCCTTGTCCACACCGTGCTTGGCCACAAAGTCACCGATGGCTGCCTCGTCGAACAGTTCCAGGTTGTCCACGTTCCAGGCACGGTAAAGCGGATCATGCAGCTTATCAAGCTGGCCGATGCTTTCCAGCGCATACATGGTGCGCGCCATCGGTTCCATAGAGTCGCGGAAGATGGTCGGTACGAAAGTCAGCTCCACATCCTTGGGCATGGTCTTTTCCCATGCGCTCAACGGAGTGTGCAGACGGTAACAGTGTGAACATCCGTAAAAGAAGAATTCCAGCACCTCGATTTTTTTGCTGCCGGTCGACTGCGAAGGATTCAACAATTTGTAATCCTTGCCCAGCTCCACAGCAGCTAAGGCCGCGCCGCTGATGAACAATGCTGCTGCAATCAACAAACCTTTGATTAATTTATTCATGTATTGCTTCTCCTGTAGAAATTGAAGATGGGGGTATCAGTATTTACTGAGCACGCATAGGAGTGCTCTCCACCCCATTTTGTTTCAGAAAGATGCGGGCGTGATTTTCCTCGTCCGCCGTTTTGTATGGTCCCAAGCGCACACGATACCATACGCCCTTATCGGGG
>JBDTPM010000024.1:0-37525 GCA_039932695.1 Gallionella sp.
GGGGATTGAATCTGCAGTACGAGGTCCAGCCCTCCCCTGACGGATTGGCGCAAGCGTTCATCATCGGCCGTAAATTCATCGGCGAACATCCGTCTGCACTGGTGCTGGGAGACAACATCTTCTACGGACATTCCTTTCAAGACCAATTGGAACATGCGGCACAGCGCACTCAGGGTGCGACCGTGTTCGCATACCATGTGCGCGATCCGGAGCGTTATGGTGTAGTGGAGTTTGACGATGACGGACGCGCCGTTTCGCTGGAAGAAAAACCGTCGCACCCCAAATCAAGCTACGCCGTCACCGGCCTGTATTTCTACGATAATCAAGTATTGGATATAGCAGCCAATCTCAAACCCTCAAAGCGTGGTGAATTGGAGATCACGGACGTCAATCGCATTTACCTGGATCGCGCGCGGCTATCGGTAGAAATCATGGGGCGAGGTTACGCATGGTTAGACACCGGCACGCATGAATCTTTGCTCGAAGCCAGCCAATTCATACAGACCATCGAGCATCGCCAGGGACTCAAGATTGCCTGCCCAGAAGAGATTGCCTATCGCAAGGGATTTGTTGATGCAGCACAACTGGAGAAGCTTGCCACCCCACTGCTGAAAAGCGGATATGGTGACTATCTGATGCAAGTGATCAAGGAAAAGAGCGTGACTGAATGAACGTTGTCCAAACGGCTATTCCGGACCTGCTGATCCTGGAACCCAAAGTATTTGGTGACGACCGCGGCTTCTTCTTTGAAAGCTTCAACCGCCGAAAGTTTGCTGAACTGACTGGCAGAGATATTGATTTTGTACAGGACAACCACTCGCGCTCGGAAAAAAACGTGCTGCGCGGGCTGCACTACCAGATACAACATCCGCAAGGCAAGCTGGTGCGCGTGGTGCAAGGTGCGGTGCTCGATGTCGCAGTGGATATCCGGAGAGGTTCACCGGCTTTCGGGAAACATGTCGCATTAGAATTGTCCGCCGACAATAAACGCATACTCTGGATACCGGAAGGCTTGGCACATGGATTTGTGGTCTTGTCCGAAACAGCGGAATTTCTGTACAAGACCACCGACTATTGGTTCCCGGAACACGAGCGCTGTATACGTTGGGATGACCCTACACTGGCGATAGACTGGGGACTGCAAAGCCCCCCCGCCCTTTCGTCCAAAGATGCTCAGGGAAAAAGGCTGAGCGACGCGGAGCTGTTCTCATGAAACGGGATGCAACACACGGAAAATTAGTCGGACGAAATTTAGCGGGATTTTAATATTTCAGTAATGATCTGCATCGATCTGTCAGTTGCACCACGATTGAATTTCACAAATCCGTCACACTGCTTGCGCATCTCGGACAAAGCATCCGGATCGTCCAACAGCAGTTGCAATCGCTCAATCAACCCTGCGGAATCCTGCAGCTGCATAGCTGCTCCGGCATTGACTGCGAGTCGTGTCGCCTCGGAAAAATTGTAAGTGTACCGGCCGACCATCACCGGCGTGCCGACAGCGCAGGCTTCGATCAGATTCTGCCCGCCAAAAGGAAGCAGACTGCCGCCGATGAACGCAAGATCGGCTGCGGCGTAGTAGCCAAACATTTCTCCCATGCTGTCGCCGAGTATTACCGAAGTCCCTATCGAGACTGTGCTGCCCGATTGAACCAATTCGCTACGGCGCTGAAAAGGAATACCGCGCTGTTCGAGCAGGATCGCGACATCCGCAAAGCGCTGCGGATGACGTGGCACGATCACCACCAGCAGATCGGGTATGTGCACTTGTTTCAGCGCGTCCAGCAGCAGCGTCTCCTCACCATCACGTGTGCTGGCAGCGAGAAAAACCTTGCGTCCCGTGCCGAACTTTATGCGCAGCTGCTTACCCAGTTCCAGCATTGCAGCAGGCGGCTCGATATCGAATTTGAGGTTGCCCAACACCCTAACGCTTTTTGCCCCGAGGCGGGTCAAGCGCGCTGCATCGTCAGCGGTTTGCGCGGCGATAGCGGATAGTTCGCCTAGCGCAGTGCGGCTAAGACGCGCAAACCGGGAATAACCACGAGCAGATTTTTCTGACATGCGTGCGTTCAACAGCAGCAAAGGTATTTCGTTAATACGACAGGCGTGGATCAGATTGATCCAGATTTCCGTTTCCATCAGGATGCCTAACTCCGGGCGGAAGTGGTGTAAAAATTTTTGTACCGCAAACGGGTAATCGTATGGCAGGTACACACGCAGCACGCTATCACCATACAGTTGTTCGCTGGCAGAACGCCCGGTGGGCGTAGTATGGGTGAGTAAAATGCGATGCTGCGGATAGGTTGCACGCAGCCGGGTGACAAGGCTTTGCGCGGCGCGGGTCTCACCTACCGAGACGGCATGAAGCCAGATGACAGGTTTGTCGCTGTATATGGAATAAAAACCGAATCGCTCACCGATGTGGCGCAGATAGTCAGGCTGCTTTCGGGCGCGCCAGATCAGACGAAGAAATGCATAAGGCAGCAGCAGCCACAGCGCAAGTGTATAGAACAACCTCGGGTTCAGCACAAGACAACCCCATTCAGAGCAGCTACTACGGCTGCGACATCCGGCGCGCAACCGATATTGCCGAGATTAACGACGCGTCGGCCAGCATACAAGCCGGTCAGCGTCGGGTCGGTCGAGGTATAGATGCCGACGGTGGGCACATCCAGTGCAGCCGCAAGATGTGCGAGACCGGTGTCCACTCCGATAACTGCATGGGCAGCGCCAAGCAGGGAAGCGGCCTGACCGAGAGTCAGCCGAGGCGGCGTGACGGCATCGGGAATTAGAGCGGCCAGGCGCAGGCTGCGCCTCTGTTCCACCTCATTGCCCCACGGCAAGACACAACGGATATTTCTTTCATGTAAAGTTTGTCCCAATGCGATCCAGTTGGTTTCATCCCACAACTTGTCGCTGCGGCTGGTGGAATGCAGCAATACCGCATAATCTCCCTGCGGCAGCCAAGTGTTGGATTCAGGTGAAGCAGGCTGGATACCAAAATCAGCGGCGCCTTCCAGGGTAAAGCCAAGCACCTGGGCGACCAGCTGGCGATTGCGTTCGACGGCGTGCTGCCCGGTCGCAACAGAAAAAGTACGCTGATACAGATTTGAAGCAAGCGGCTCACGCGCGCTGTGCCGGTCAAAGCCGCAACGCAAACCCCGTGCGCCGCGCATCAGCAGAGCGCTTTTGAGCAGACCTTGCGTGTCAATCGCGAAGTCATAGTGCTGTGTCTTCAAAGCGCTACGGAATGCTGCGATCTCTTGCCAGGTTTCGCCTCGCAACAATCCACCGCGCCAGCGGCGTACCGCGACAGGAATCACCTTGTGTACCGCCGGATGGAGTTTGGGCAACTCGGCAAAACTGTCTTCCACCAGCCAATCGATTTGAGCGTCCGGATAATGGCGCACGATGTCGCTGACCACCGGAAGGTTATGCAGCACATCGCCCAGCGATGAGGTTTTGACCAGCAAGATGCGCGGTGTGTGGGTGTCGGCGGGAGACGCCATATAAATCACAAATCTGTGTAAGGTCGTAGAGATGCATCTTATAGGATGAGACGACGCTTTAGGAAGAGCAGATGATACAGTGGGCAGGATTGTGGTTGATGCGCCACGCTGGTTCAGGGATAATGCGCGCAGCTTGTTTGCCGAGCTGCGCCGCTATGTCCGAGTGATTCACAGTTACCGTATACTCAACACACCAGACGGCAATCTTGGCCTGCTGCAGAAAATTTGGACGGATTATTGAGTGACAGGTTCGGCAAAGAGTCACGTTTTTCCAACCATAAAATAAACCGGAAAGTATCAATGAGTAATCAACAGGTCTATGCGGTGATACTCGCCGGTGGTAGCGGCAGTCGTTTGTGGCCGCTATCGCGTCAGCATCTGCCCAAGCAGTTTCTCGCCCTGAGCGGTGAGGCCTCGCTGCTGCAAACTACCATTAACCGACTATTCCCGGTGATCGATACCAGCAGTGTATTGATAGTCACGCAAGAGTCACACGCCAAGGGCGAGGCGTATCACGCCCTGTTGCCATATAAAACACTATTTGAGCCGGTCGGGCGCAACACCGCGCCGGCGATTGCGCTTGCGGCCGCGTACCTTGCGGCTGACGGAGATGATCCGGTCATGGTTGTGCTGCCAGCCGACCATATCATCAAGGAAGAGGTGCGCTTTCGCGCGCATCTGAGTATCGCGATCGCCGCCGCCGAAAAAGGCAAGCTGATGACCTTCGGTATTCAGCCTACCCGTCCTGACACCGGCTTTGGCTACATCAAGGCCCATTCAGCCGGCGACCCTGAGGTCTATGAGGTGGACCGCTTTACCGAAAAGCCCGACATTGCCACAGCCGAGCGATTTCTGAAGGAAGGCGGTTACTACTGGAATTCCGGCATGTTCGTCTGGCGTGCTTCGGTGATACTTGAGGAGATCCGCCGCTACCTGCCTGCGGTTCATCAGGTCGTGCAAACCATTATCGCCGAAAGCCGTGTTGCAGGGACATTCCAGCAGGCCGTAGAAAGTCACTTTGCCGCGATGCCATCGATCTCCATTGACTACGGAGTGCTCGAGAAGTCCAGTCATGTGTCTCTCATCCCGTGTGACATCGGATGGAACGATGTGGGCAGTTGGCAGGCCGTGCATGATATTTCGTCCAAGGACGAAAACGGCAATGCCCTGCAGGGCAACGTCATCGCATTGGACTGCAAAAACAGTCTGATCCGCGCCGAAAAACGGCTGGTCGCCGCCATCGGCGTGGAAGACCTGTGTGTTATCGAGACAGCCGATGCCGTGTTGATCTCAAAGAGCGATCAAAGCCAGCGTGTTCGAGAAGTGGTTGATGAATTACAGCATCGAGGTGCTACCGAGCATGTCTATCATGCCAAGGTCAATCGTCCGTGGGGCAGTTACACCGTGCTGGAAGAAGACCGGGACGGCTTCAAGATCAAACGCATCGAAGTCGCACCGGGTGCGCGCCTCAGTTTGCAAAGCCACCGCCAACGCTCAGAACATTGGGTGGTGGTATCGGGAACTGCAACTGTCACCAACGGTGATGAAGTGATTACCGTTGAAAAGAACCAGAGCACTTACATTCCGATAGGTACGAAACACCGCCTGGAAAATCTTGGCAGCGAACCACTGCATATCGTCGAGATACAGGTTGGAGATTATCTCGGCGAAGACGATATCAAGCGTTATGAAGACAACTACGGCAGATAGCCGCACAACATGAAAGAGCATGCAAATGAGCCAAGCTGAAAAAGTTGCACTGATCACCGGGATTACCGGACAGGACGGAGCTTACCTCGCCGAGTTATTGCTCAAGAAAGGTTACGTGGTGCATGGCATCAAAAGACGCGCATCTCTATTCAATACTGACCGTATTGATCATTTGTATCAGGACCCTCACATTAGCCACCGCAATTTCATTCTGCATTATGGCGACATGACTGACTCCAGCAGTCTGATCCGTATCATCCAAGAGGTGCAGCCGGATGAAATTTACAATCTCGCGGCGCAAAGCCATGTCGCGGTATCATTTGAAGAACCTGAGTACACCGCCAACTCAGATGCACTGGGAGCATTGCGCGTGCTTGAAGCCATGCGCATCCTCGGTCTGGAGAAAAAAACCCGCTTCTATCAAGCATCCACATCCGAACTGTATGGCTTGGTACAAGAGACACCGCAAAAGGAAACTACACCGTTCTACCCGCGCTCACCTTACGCGGTGGCCAAGCTCTATGCATACTGGATTACTGTCAATTACCGCGAGGCTTATGGCATGTACGCTTGCAACGGTATCCTGTTCAATCATGAAAGTCCGGTGCGCGGCGAAACCTTTGTCACACGCAAGATCACCCGCGCGCTGGCGCGCATCAAGCTTGGTCTGCAGGATTGCCTCTATCTCGGCAATCTGGATGCGCTGCGCGACTGGGGACACGCCAAAGACTACGTCGAAATGCAGTGGTTGATGCTGCAACAGGATCATCCGGAAGATTTTGTGATCGCCACCGGCGTGCAATACAGCGTGCGCGACTTCGTCAATGCGGCGGCCAAGGAGCTCGGTATGGTCATCACCTGGCGCGGCAAAGGCGTGGACGAGAAAGGCTACGACGCATCCGGCAAGTGTGTCGTCCAGGTCGACCCCCGCTACTTCCGACCCACCGAAGTCGAGACATTATTGGGCGATCCTACCAAGGCCAAGCAAAAACTCGGCTGGACTCCGAAGATCACTTTTCATGAGTTGGTCGCCGAAATGGTGCGCGAAGACCTCAAGAGCGCGGAGCGCGACGAACTGGTCAAGAAACACGGTTTCGCCGCCTACGACTATCACGAGTAGACGGCCAGTCGATGAACAAGAACGTCAAAATCTATATCGCGGGCCATCGCGGCCTGGCCGGCAGTGCGATCGCGCGGGAGTTGCAGCGGCAAGGTTACACCAACATCGTGACGCGTACCCATGCTGAGCTGGATCTTGAAGATGCGGCCGCAACCCGGAGATTCTTCGAACAGGAACGCCCTGAGATCGTATTTCTGGCTGCAGCCAAAGTCGGCGGGATACAAGCCAACATTACCTATCCGGTGGAATTCCTGATGAGCAACCTGCTCGTCGAGGCCAATGTCTGCCGTGCAGCGCATTCAACCAAAGTAAATCGCCTGATCTTCCTGGGCAGTTCATGCATCTACCCGCGTGACTGTCCGCAGCCGATCAAAGAAGAGTATCTGCTTACCGGCCCGCTGGAAGCGACCAATCGTCCCTATGCGCTGGCCAAGATCGCCGGTATCGAAATGTGCTGGTCGTACAACCGCCAATACGGAACGAAGTGGCTGGCGGCCATGCCGACCAATCTATACGGTCCGTGCGACAACTATGATTTGAACAACTCACATGTTCTGCCCGCGTTGATCCGCAAGATGCACGAAGCCAAGGTTTCCGGGGCGAATGAAGTCGTACTGTGGGGCAGCGGCAAGCCCAAGCGCGAATTCTTGTATGTGGATGATCTGGCGAATGCGTTAGTGTTCCTTGCGACATTGGGTGATGGGCGATATAACGTTCTGATCGAGCCAACGCAATGCCCGCTGATCAATGTAGGTACGGGCGAAGATCTGACCATCCGGGAACTGGCGGAAACGGTAGCAACGGTAGTAGGTTACAAGGGCAAGTTTGTACAGGATGCCTCCAAGCCGGATGGAACGATGCGCAAGGTGATGGATGTGTCGAGGATTCAAAGTTTGGGCTGGAAAGCGAACACCAGTCTTCAAGAGGGGCTGGCCCAAACTTACAAGTCATTCATCGAGGTACAAGCATGAAAGCAGTAATTCTCGCCGGTGGCTTGGGTACCAGGATCAGTGAAGAAACATCCACACGCCCAAAGCCGATGGTCGAGATCGGCGGCAAGCCTCTCCTGTGGCACATCATGAAAACCTATTCTGCCCACGGCATCCATGATTTTGTCATTTGCTGCGGATACAAAGGTTATGTGATCAAGGAGTATTTCGCCAATTATTTCCTGCATATGTCCGATGTGACATTCGATATGCAGCACAACCGGATGGAGGTACACCAGCAGAGCGCGGAACCATGGCGTGTCACGCTGGTGGATACCGGCGATAGCACCATGACCGGAGGACGACTGAAGCGAGTACGTGAATATCTCGGCAACGAGGATTTCTGTTTCACCTACGGTGATGGCGTAAGCGATGTAAACATAGCTGAGTTAATCGCTTTTCACCGCCAACAAAAAAAATTGGCAACATTGACAGGCGTTCAGCCGCCCGGACGGTTTGGCGCGCTCAATCTGGACGGTGATCGCGTGGCCAGCTTTGAAGAGAAGCCTCACGGTGACGGCGCATGGATCAACGGCGGCTTCTTCGTGTTGTCGCCCAAGGTTATTGACCTGATCGAAGGTGACGCGACCATCTGGGAGCGCGGCCCGATGGAAAAATTGGCGCGAGATGGTCAGTTCGTCGCCTATCTGCATTCCGGCTTCTGGCAGCCGATGGACACGCTGCGTGACAAAGTCCATCTGGAAGAACTATGGCAATCAGGCAAAGCGCCGTGGAAGGTGTGGGCGTGAGCACCGTGTTCTGGCACGGCAAGAAAGTCTTCCTTACCGGACACACCGGCTTCAAAGGTAGCTGGCTGAGCCTGTGGTTACAGCAGCTTGGCGCCGGGGTGACAGGCTATGCGCTGCAACCACCAACGAATCCGAGCCTGTTCGAAGTGGCACACGTAGCGCAGGGCATGAAATCCATCATCGGTGACATTCGCGATGGTGCTGCGCTGGCGAAGGCGATGCGCGAAGCCGCGCCCGACATCGTCATCCACATGGCGGCACAGCCGCTGGTGCGCCGCTCCTATATCGATCCGGTCGAGACCTATTCCACCAACGTGATGGGTACGGTACATCTGCTGGAAGCGGTGCGCCAGACCACTTCTGTGCGCGCAGTGGTAAACGTCACCAGCGACAAATGCTATGAGAACAAGGAATGGGTGTGGGGCTATCGCGAGAGCGAACCAATGGGCGGCTTCGATCCATATAGCAATAGCAAGGGCTGCGCCGAATTGGTGACGGCGGCGTATCGCAACTCGTTCTTCAATCCGGAGAAATACAGCGAGCACCATGTCGGGCTTGCCTCGGGACGTGCCGGCAATGTCATCGGCGGAGGTGATTGGGCGGATGATCGATTGATCCCTGACATCCTGAGGGCTGTCAGTGCAGGCCGTCCGGTCGTGATCCGCAACCCGCATGCCATTCGTCCCTGGCAGCATGTGCTGGAACCACTGAGCGGCTATCTGCTGCTCGCGCAAAAACTTTACGAAGACGATGCCAACAATGCCGAAGGCTGGAACTTCGGCCCGAACGACGAAGATGCCAAACCGGTACAATGGATAGTCGAACGGCTTACGCAGCAATGGGGCGATGGTGCGAGCTGGCAACTCGATCAGGCGGATCATCACCATGAGGCGCATTACCTCAAGCTGGACTGTTCGAAGGCGAAGATGCGCCTTGATTGGCAACCGCGCTGGAATCTGGGACACACGTTGGAAATGATCGTCGCTTGGCAACGCGCCTATCTGGGGAAGGAAGGCATGCGAAATGTAACATTGGAACAGATCAAACAATTCACACAGTAAAACAAATCATGAGTATGACTAGTAAAGATCAGCTACGCGCACAGATCGCCGAACTGGTTAAACAGTATGCCGACCTCGCTTATGCGCCCACCGCATTCGAAGCGGGCAAGAACGTCGTGCCGCCCTCCGGCAAGGTGATAGGTGCTGCGGAATTGCAGAACATGGTGGAAGCCTCGCTCGACGGCTGGCTCACCACCGGACGCTTCAACGATGCGTTCGAAAAACGTCTGGCCGAGTTCATCGGCGTGAAGCACGCCCTCACTACCAACTCCGGTTCGTCGGCCAATCTGCTGGCCTTCTCTGCGCTCACCTCGCACAAGCTCGGCGAACGCGCCATCCAGCCGGGCGACGAAGTCATCTCGGTGGCGGCGGGTTTCCCGACCACAGTGAATCCTATTCTGCAATTTGGTGCCGTACCCGTATTCGTGGACGTACACATTCCCACCTACAACATCGACCCTGCCAAAATCGAAGCGGCGATCACACCCAAAACCAAGGCCATCATGCTGGCCCATACCCTGGGCAATCCCTACGACCTCGATGCCATCACCGCGCTTGCCAGGAAGCACAAACTCTGGCTCATCGAAGATTGCTGCGATGCGCTCGGTTCCACCTATACGCCCTCTCCTCGCGCGGGAGAGGGGGCCGGTAAGCCGCGTTTAGTCGGCACCTTCGGCGACATCGGCACGCTCAGCTTCTACCCAGCCCACCACATCACCATGGGCGAAGGCGGCGCTATATTTACCAACAACGACGAACTCAAGCAGATCATCGAATCGTTCCGTGACTGGGGAAGAGACTGTTACTGTGGCCCAGGTAAAGATAACACCTGCGGAAAACGCTTCTGCTGGAAACTCGGCGACCTGCCGGAAGGCTACGACCACAAGTACACCTATTCGCATCTGGGCTACAACCTCAAGATCTCCGACATGCAAGCCGCCTGCGCCTTGGCGCAGATGGATCGCGTGGAAGAATTCATCGCCGCGCGCAAACAGAACTTCGCTTATCTGAAAACCGGGCTGAAGAGCTGCGAAGAATTCCTGCTGTTACCGGAAGCGACCCCGAACAGCGACCCGTCGTGGTTCGGCTTCCCCATCACCATCAAGCCGAATGCGGGCATCAAGCGCGTCGACCTGCTGCAATACCTCGATCAGAACAAGATCGGCACGCGCCTGCTGTTTGCCGGCAACCTGACGCGCCAGCCCTACATGAAAGGGCGCAACTTCCGCATCTCCGGCGAGCTGACCAACACTGACACCGTGATGAACGACACTTTCTGGATCGGCGTGTATCCGGGCTTGAGCAAGGAGATGCTCGATTTCGTAATCGCCAAACTCGAAGCGTTCTTCGGCGTGAATTTTTAACATGCGTGTTGAGCAAACATCTATCCCCGGTTGTTACCAGTTATTCCCGCAAGTGAGGAAGGACAACCGTGGCAGCTTCGTAAAGATTTTTCATCAGGATATCTTTGCAAAACATGGCTTGGTCACCGAATTTGCCGAAGAGTATTACTCGGTTTCGCATAAGGGTGTGTTAAGGGGGTTGCACTTTCAAACGCCACCGTACGAACATTTCAAGTTGGTCTATTGCCTTGCAGGAAAAGTGCTGGATGCCATTGTCGATCTGCGTACAGGGTCGCCCACCTATAAACAATCCGCAGCCTTTGAGTTAAGTGCCCAGCTTGGGAATATGCTCTACATCGCACCCGGCATGGCGCATGGATTTTATGCGCTGACTGACGAAGTCATCATGCAATACAAAGTCACTACGGTTTATGCGCCAGAGCATGATGGCGGCATCAGGTGGGATTCCGTCGGCATTAACTGGCCATCTGCTGCGCCCATTATTTCTGATCGAGATCGTGGATTTCCTGCGTTGGCGGATTTTGATAGCCCGTTCAGATTTGAAACATAGAGCTTTGCGATGACCGAAAAGCAAGTTGCATTAGTAACAGGCGGAACAGGTTTTGTGGGTTCGAACTTGATCCGCCGATTGATTTCGAGGGGATGGCGAGTTCATGCCATTGTTCGGCCAAACTCGGACCTGAAGACGTTAGCTACGTGCGTCGATGAAATTTCATTACACATACATGACGGTAGCACTGAAGATCTGTTGAAGATAATGTCTGCTGTAAAACCCGATGTAGTTTTTCATTTGGCATCACTATTCCTTTCCAGTCACACGCTCAATGATGTTGCTCGGTTAATCCAGAGCAATGTGCTGTTCTCTGTGCAATTGGTTGAGGCGATGAATGAAAATGGCATAAAGAATCTGGTTAATACCGGCACTTCCTGGCAGCACTATCAGAACAGGGAATACAGTCCAGTCAACCTTTACGCTGCCACCAAGCAGGCTTTCGAGGCGATATTGCAATACTACGTTGAAGCAAAAGCATTCAAGGTAATCACCTTGAAGCTATTCGATACCTACGGTCCGAATGATCCGCGCCCCAAACTTTTTCATTTGCTGGAAAAAACCGCGAGCACTCAAGAATCACTGGCCATGTCTCCTGGCGATCAGTTAATTGACTTGGTCCATATAGACGACGTGATTGATGCCTATTTGCTCGCAGCGCAGTATGTGCAAACCGATGCACATGCGGGTCACCGTAAGTTTGCGGTTACATCAGGAAATCCCATCAAGCTTAAACAGTTGGTTCAGAAGTACAGCGAGGTGACCGGGAAGGCAATACCTGTCGAATGGGGCATACGCCCTTATCGGCCTCGCGAAGTGATGGTCACGTGGGACAGAGGAGAAACCTTGCCGGGGTGGACTCCCAAAATCCCCCTTGAAGATGGAGTTGCAAGCATGGGACGGGCCGTCAACAAGTGAATTCACGAACAAATGACGCAATCAGCTAGCAGGAAAATATTTCAGGGCGTATTAAGCGGGTTCGGCCTAACTATCGTATCGATATTCGTTGCCTTCGTGCAGCTACGTTTGGTAATCGATTTTCTTCCCAGAAGCATAGCGGGTATCTGGCTACTTTTCCTGAGCCTGGGAGCTTACATTGCCTTTTTCGATTTGGGTATTAGTCCTACGCTGAGCCGTGAGATCAGTTTTATCCTGGGCGGCAATAGTGAAGAGCCATCTAATCGAAGGCAGATCGCCGATCTGCTTGCAACCTGCCTTAGAATTTTCCAGGTAGTGGCCGCCGCCGTTTTTATTATTGGCCTGATTGCAGGGATGGCTTTTCTCTGGAGCATAGCACCGACGGACAGCATTAGAGAAATCAGCATAGCTTGGGTAGTATTCATGGTGGGAGCATCCATAAATATCATCGGAGGTGCTGCCTACGCTTCTCTGTATGGACTGGGGGATGTCGCAACTGAACGAATATCCCGCGCTCTAACTCAATTATTTGGATTGGGCTTAAGTTACTTGAGCCTATATTTGGGTTTTGGACTGGTTGGTTTGACTACTTCATGGGTAATCCAAAATTTACTTTCCAGGGTGGTCAGCGCATTTATCCTTTATCAGAGACACCCTTGGCTGAGACAGGAGAAAGGACAGGCACAGCGCACCATAGTCAAGAAAATTGTGGGACCAAGTCTAAAGTGGGCGGCAACAGGGTTAGGCGCAATACTGATCTTGCAAACGGACAACGTGATTATCGCAGCCACCCTCGGGCCTTCGGCCATACCCTCTTACGAGGCCGTGGCCAAAATCGCCATGACATTGATGACCCTGTCTTTGTATATCGTCACCAGCTCATCGCCATTTCTGTCAAAAGCCTACGCTTCGGGTGACAACAATATCGTCAACGAAATGTTGTTGCGCAATGTACGTCTCAGTATGTCAGCAATAGTATTCCTCGTATCCTTCATGGCGGCATTTGGCGAGCAGGTAATCAATCTGTGGCTTGGGCCGGGAAATTTTGTCGGGTTCCCTGTGCTGTGGACACTGCTGCTAATGGTTCTTCTGGAGACACATCACGTGGCACTGGCAACCGCAACCATGGCTACTGGCCGTATCGCATTCGTATGGGCGGCAATAGGTGCTGGTGTGCTTAATATACTGCTCTCATTAGTTCTGGTTCGCTATTGGGGACTTTGGGGAGTTGCACTTGGCACAATGATTGCGCAAATACTGACCAACAATTGGTATGCACCTTACGTAGCATTGAGGCACTTTAAAATCCCATTCCGCGATTACATGATAAACGTGCTTAATCCCATCATGGTTGCACTGATAGCGTGCCTGGTATTCAATTTTTCTATTGGGTATTTTTTCCATGGTTACACGACTATGGTATTGCTTCCGGCAGTGCTAACGTTATCTGGCATTTTCTCAATAGCCTTGTTCTATCTTCTAGTCATGACTAATCCGGAGAAAGGTTTTATTGCCGCCAAGCTGGCGGCATATACCAAACTACGAAAATGATGCCCAAGCCACTTATTTCAGTCTGCATTCCAGTCTATAACGGTGAGAAATATGTCGCTGAAACGATAAATTCAGTCCAGCGCCAGACATATCCAAACATCGAAATATTAATTCAGGATAATGCCTCGACCGACAATACCGGGCCTATCCTTCAATCACTGGCTATTCATGATTCGCGGCTGTTTATTGAGCGTAACGATCGGAATTGCGGCATGGCGGGCAATTGGAACCTTGCGATTAACCGGGCGCGGGGTGAATATGTCATGCTATTAAGCGCCGATGACTTATTGATGCCAGAGTTCATTGAAAGAATCATGGCAACATTTCGAGAGCATGCTGTCGATGCGGTTTCAACAAATCACTTTAACTTAAAAAGTGGGAAACGAACCAAGCGAAAATTACAGGTCACCGCCAAGGTATACCAAAACTTTAGCCATTTAGTTCTCCTGTTCAATCCATTCTCAATTAACTTCACTTTGTTCAGCCGACAGCTTATTGATCGATTGCGTGTAGGCGGCAACCTCTTCGCCAAGTCCTATTACACATGTGACTATGATTTATGGATCAGACTCTCTCTCTCGAACGAGAGGATCGCATATCTTGATGAGAACCTAGGCATCTATCGAATGCATGATGAGAATTTATCGAAACAGGCGAAACGGATGAGTCGCCAGACAACACTGACTGTATTGAGCCATAAAAAAGCACTTAAAAAAGTTTGCCAACTAGTGTACAGGGCCACCTTGTTTCGCTTCATACTGCGAAGCCTGAGAGATGGATTGCTTCATAATAATTGGGATTATCAGTTGCTGTGCGCACTCAAAGCGGAGTTACTACGTTAATGTGGTTTTAGCTGATGCTGCTGAAATTTGTTATATCCGAATGAAAACAATGTTAATAAAACACCTCGCTTTCCTCGCAATCGCTACCATAGGGTTAGAGCGATTGAATGTGTTGCCTTGGAGTGGCAGTTTCGTGCAACTGTACTATCTTTTAGCCGCACCATTTCTTGGATTGTTATGTTGGCGGCACTGCAAGGAATTTAGCAAGTTTTACATGCTACTTCTCTTCGTGATGGCGGGATCGTTGATCAGCAATGGCCTTTACGATGCATATTATTGGAAGAAATTCATCTTGGTAGGATTTGTCATACTCGCAACATTTGGGCTGGCGGTATATTTTTTCTCAAGCAGGGAACCAAAGATTCTGGCTAATTCTTTAAAACTATATGTTTTGTTAAACATAGTGGTAACGTTTTTCCAGATGTACAATTTTTTTCAGGGAGGGCATATTTCTGGAAGGCTTGACGCAAGTCGCTTTCTGAATTTAGACGCCGTAGTTATAGGTGATTATTTTAGGCTTTCTGGATACTCATTAGATACAAACAAGGGAGTATTCAATTTTGGATATGCGCTCATCTTCCTAACTTTAGTTGCAGATAGAGGTTGGTTTTGGTTGAGGGTTTTATACCCTTTAACATTTTTTGCGCACTCTCGCTCCACGCTTATTTCTATATTGCCCGCATTATTTATGAAATCCAAGTGGTATGCAGCCGTAACTGTAGGTTTGTATCTTTTGGTACTTCTGTTTCTAACACCGGCAGGAGTATTTGACGACAGATTTGGGATGAAGTTGATTCCTAGCAGTTCAAATCAAACAAGATTGGGGCTAATTAGGCTGTGGGGAGACGCAATGGTGCAATCTTCGTGGGAGCAAGTTGTATTTGGGCATGGATTTGCTGGTTCCGGACAATATTTAAACCAATTGTTGGGAACGACATACGGTGACTTTGCAAACGGTTACCTTACGTTATGCTACGAACTGGGGCTGGCGGGTATAGTGTTGATGGGGATTTTGTTTTTTCGGTTGTGGAGAAACTTCGATCAACCCGCAAGATCTATGCTGCTACTACCACTGCTCTTGTTTCAATTGTTCTATTCTAACCTTGCCGAACCAATCATAATTTTTGCACTGAGTTACTTCTACTTGCAGCATAGGGGGAGTCAACCATTTTTGCCTACAAATAATAAGGAGGCATAGGTTGCGCATAGCTATGATAACCGGGTCATATCCTCCGGAGCCTTGTGGCGTGGGCGGTTACACCTATAGGCTGGTAGAAGCATTACGAGAAAAAGATTGTGAGGTGGATGTTTTCACGGGCAACAACTTTAAGTTGCTGAATGCCACCAATCTTGCCGAGCAAGTATTAGCGAGTAAGCCAGACATCGTGCATATTCAATACCCAACAGCAGGTTACGGCCCCAGCCTTGGCCCGCAAATGCTAAGCGTTTTAATACGCCGATGTGTAATTACATTACATGAAGTAAGTCAGGTAAATTTACTAAGGCGCCTCTCGCTGTATCCATTTTCGTTTCGTACAAGGCACATAATTTTTACCAATGCATTTGAAAAAGACTATGCAACTAAGTACGCCCCCTGGATTGCTCGGCGTTCAAGCGTAATTCCTATCGGTAGTGCCATTCAACCCTGCGATTCAAATCAAGAAAAAGACCTGAGTGAGATCGTTTACTTTGGTTTAATTCGCCCCAAAAAAGGAATTGAAGAAGTGCTAACCTTGGCGCGGCTGATTAAATTAAATTCGCTGAGCATGAGTATCCGAATAATTGGAATGATAGAGCCGAGGTTTCAGCCATATCTGCTACGCTTGCAAAATGTTTCAAGTGATCTACCAGTAACATGGAACTTGGGGCTTCCGGAAGATGTGGTAAGCGTTCTGCTCTCAAGATCTAAAGTTGCCTACATGCCCTTCCCGGACGGCGCCTCGGAACGGCGTTCCTCCTTGCTGGCCTTACTGGCAAACGATGTTGCGACAGTCACAACGTCTGGCCCCTTTACGCCTTATGAAATGAATGGGGTTGTTAAATATGCCGCCACCCCTGCCGAGGCGCTACCTCTAATCAAGGAGTTTCTGTCGAACGTGGAAAAAAGATCGGAAGTTGCTAGTGAAATGCGAAAATATATGCAGCGTCGCCAATGGGGCGAAATAGCAGCCGCGCATGCAGTACTATATCAATCTGCTCTTAAATTGAAGAGCTGACTCGGCCAACAAATAAACAATATGTTGAACTGGCAGAAAGCTTGGTATGGAAATTAAACAAACGCGTATCGCCATTGTTCATGATTGGCTTTCCGTTTACGCGGGAGCGGAGCGCGTCCTTGAGCAGATGTTAGCTTGTTATCCACAAGCTGACTTGTTTAGTGTTGTGGATTTTATTCCTGATGGACAGCGAGGATTTATTCAAAACAAGTCTGTCAAAACGTCCTTTATTCAAGGACTGCCTTTCGCACGGACAAAATATCGTCAATACTTGCCGTTGATGCCTTTAGCCGTCGAGCAATTTGACTTATCTGATTACGATTTGGTGATTTCCAGTAGCCATGCGGTGGCAAAAGGGGTGCTTACCGGGCCGGATCAGTTACATTTGTGTATGTGCTACTCTCCTATCCGTTACGCTTGGGATTTACAGCATCAATATTTGCGAGAATCCGGGCTTAATCGAGGAATAAAAGGTTGGTTGGCGAAATGGATGCTGCATAGGATACGAATTTGGGATACCCGAACTGCAAACGGTGTAGATGGTTTTATAGCTATTTCCCATTTTATTGAGCGGCGAATCAGGAAAGTTTATCGACGAGATGCGATAGTTATTTACCCACCTGTGGATGTAGCCACATTTAGCCTGCAAGATAGGAAAGAAGATTTCTATCTAACTGCCTCGCGCATGGTACCCTACAAAAAAATAGACCTGATTGTAAAAACCTTTTCTGCCATGCCTAGCAAGCAGCTGGTAGTGATTGGTGATGGACCTGATTTTGACAAGATAAAATCCAAGGCTGGAGCAAATGTGTTCTTGCTGGGCTACCAAAGTCGCGATGTGTTGCGAGATCATATGCAGCGAGCCAAGGCTTTTGTTTTTGCTGCTGAAGAGGATTTTGGCATTGCTCCATTGGAGGCGCAGGCATGTGGCACACCCGTTATTGCTTACGGCAAGGGCGGTGCTCTTGAAACGATTCGTGGACTCGATAAAAAGCAGCCCACTGGCGTTTTCTTCTCAGAGCAAACTGTAGATTCCATTTGTGCGGCTATCAACGAATTTGAGTTAGTGCAAACACGTATTTCACCAAATGAGTGCAGGGACAACGCCATGCGCTTTGCACCAGAACGTTTTCGGGCTGAATTTATCGCGTTCGTTGAGCAATCGCAAAAAGAATTCAAAGAACGCTCGTCAGCACCCGCTTTTGGGTGGGCACAATGAAACGAGCTTTAATTTGCGGCGTTGGCGGGCAGGATGGAGCATACTTGGCAAAGTTGCTGCTGGAAAAAGGCTATGAGGTGACCGGCACTTCGCGGGATGCAATGGCAACTTCATTTAGCAACTTGATGCGCTTGGGCATCCGGAATCGGGTGCAGACGGTCTCCATGGCCATTAATGATTTCCGCAGTGTCCTAGCTACCATAAAAAATACTGAACCCGATGAGATATATAATCTGGCGGGGCAAAGCTCGGTCGGCTTGTCGTTCGATCAGCCGGTCGAAACCATGGAGAGCATCGCCATAGGTACATTGAATCTTCTTGAGGCGATTCGCTTTGTTGGGAGTCCAATTCGCCTTTACAGTGCAGGGTCGAGCGAGTGCTTTGGTGATACCGGCAATGTACCAGCGACGGAAGAAACCCCTTTTCATCCACGCAGTCCATACGCGGTTGCCAAGGTTTCAGCACATGGCCTGGTGGCTAATTATCGGGAGGCTTACGGATTGTTTGCGTGCACGGGGATTCTATTTAACCACGAATCGCCTTTGCGCCCAGAGCGGTTTGTTACGCAAAAAATTGTTCGCTCAGCGGCGCGTATTGCCAAGGGCAGTGGCGAAAAACTTCATCTCGGTAATCTGGATATTCATCGAGATTGGGGTTGGGCACCGGAATATGTTGATGCGATGTGGTTGATGTTGCAACAAGACCGGGCAGGGGACTTTGTCATTGCTACGGGGAAGACCGTTTCGCTAAGGTATTTTGTAGAAAAAGCTTTTGCGCATTTTGGCCTGAATTGGCAGCAACACATAGAATCTGATGCGACCCTGTTGCGGCCATCTGATATTCAATATGGGCGAGGCAACCCGGCCAAGGCTAACCAGTTTCTCGGTTGGTGCAGTACGGTTGATATCGATGGCGTGGTCAATGAAATGTGCGCAGCCGCCATAATTTAAAAAGCAATGAAAAGCACATGACTAGGAGTTTGGTGCTGACTACATTTGAGAATTTAACTGTACTCGTCGGAAGGAAATAAGTGCGATTCCATGCTTTAGTCATAGAATCAATTGCAGGTCTTGCGTAATAAATAAATGGAGCGATGCTGTTCATTTTTATATCGCTGTTAGACTCGAATTTGAAAGTTGAACTCTATGCCGGAAGGATTTCTGCGCCCCTATCATTCAGGAATTTCCATATTCCAACGCTTGATCGATGCTGGGTTGATCTGTGTCGTGCTGTGGCTTTCACACAGGCTGTATGGTGTGGGTATTGCCGACCACAACATTGTGTCAGTCGTTCTCGCCGTCGCCAGTTTCTATTTCATTGCAGATGCAAAGGGATTGTATGCCTCATGGCGAACGGGCGGCCTGGTTGTTGAGATCACCAACCTCGCCATAGCGTGGGGCATGGTTGTCGTTGTGCTGGTGATGCTGGCCTTTATGAGCAAGACATCGGCATATTTCTCGCGCCGGGTCGTGATGACCTGGTTTGTCATGGCACCCATTGGCATGGCCATGGCGCGGGTAGTTGTCAGAATCATACTTCGCGAGATGCGTCGCGCGGGGAGGAATACCAGGTCACTGGCTATCGTCGGAGCAAATGCGCAGGCAGTACGCTTGATCGAGAAATCACGGAGCGCACCATGGATGGGTATGTTGCCTTTGGGACTCTACGATGACGTGACAAGAGAGTCTGTTGCAGATGAAGTTCGACCCTACCTGAAAGGGTCGGTGGCAGACTTGATTCAAATGGCGCAGACTGGGCGGGTCGACTACGTATATATTGCATTGTCGATGCAGCAGGAAAGCCGAATTATGGAATTGGTCGATGCGCTCGCAGATACCACGGTTTCGGTGTATGTCGTACCCGATATGTTCATCTCTGATTTGCTGCACGCAAGATGGACAAACTTTCATGGGGTGCCGGCGATCAGAGTGTATGAAACGCCCTTTATGGGTGTGAATGGTCTGATCAAGCGGCTGGAAGATCTGCTTTTGGGCGTGCTGTTCATGGTGATCGCAATTGTGCCGATGTTGGCTGTCGGTGTGGCCATCAAGTTGACCTCACCGGGACCGGCGATTTTCAGGCAGCGGCGTTATGGATTGAATGGCGAGATCATCGATATATGGAAGTTTCGCACCATGTCGGTTTGCGAAGACAATGAAAGCATCCCTCAGGCGAAGAGGAATGATCCGCGCATCACTCCGCTAGGGAAATTTTTGAGAAGAACTTCACTGGACGAATTTCCTCAACTGGTAAATGTGTTGCAGGGGCGGATGTCTTTGGTTGGTCCGCGCCCCCATGCGGTCGCGCACAACGAGCAATACCGGAAGCTGATCCATGGCTACATGCTCAGACATAAAGTGAAACCGGGAATAACAGGATGGGCGCAGGTCAACGGATGGAGAGGCGAGACAGATACGCTGGACAAGATGGAGAAAAGGATAGTGTACGATCTGGAATACATCCGGAATTGGTCGCTGTGGCTGGATATCAGGATAATTTGGCTGACATTAGTACGGGGATTCCTGGGTAAAAATGCTTACTGAGTTTCATGTCGCACATCAAATTGAATTCGTGCCGATAGCTTGCTGTGATTATTGATCTTTACAAAATTCGCGACACACATGCCGTCATTCCCGCTCAGGCGGGAATCCAGCAAGACAAAAATGCCTTTTGTTTAAACCCACTGGATTCACGCCTGCGCGGGAATGACGGGGCAGTTTTTCATTTCTCCAATTCCATTATGAATGATGACGCGCTGTCCCTATACTGTAAATCTCAATAATTCAAGATCATTTCCATGAGTCACTATTCCCCGCTGATCTCCGCATTTGTCACTCTGCTGCTGACATTGATTCTGACCCTGAACAAGGAAGGTTTGCTGCAGGACATTCCCAACGATCGTTCGTTGCACACAGAACCGGTTCCGCGAACTGGCGGTATCGCATTGATGGCTGGGATATTGTCCGGATGGATGTTGATGATCCAATTCTGGGCTTGGTGGATCGTGTTGCCGGCATTGGGTCTGTTCGTACTGTCGCTGGTGGATGACATGCGCAGCCTTACCGCGAGGACGCGCCTGATCGGCCACTTCGTCGCCGCGATGATCGTATTGGGCGGTGCGGGGGTTGATTTGTTGTGGTTGCTGCCGGTATTGCTTTATATCGTGTGGATGACCAATCTGTATAACTTCATGGACGGCTCGGATGGTTTGGCGGGCGGCATGGCACTATTCGGGTTCAGTTTCTATGGCATCGCCGGTTTGATGCATGGCAACGAAATATTTGCGATGATGAATTTCTCGGTAGGGGCTGCGGCATTGGGATTTTTGTACCACAACTTTCATCCGGCCAAGGTGTTCATGGGCGATGCGGGATCGATCCCGCTCGGATTTCTCGCCGCGGCATTCGGAGTATGGGGCTGGCAACAAGGCTTCTGGCCCTTCTGGTTCCCGATTCTGGTGTTTTCGCCGTTCGTGGCCGACGCGACCTTGACGCTATTTAAACGCGCGCGGCGCGGAGAAAAACTTGCTCAAGCGCATCGCAGCCATTATTACCAGCGTTTGGTACAAATGGGTTGGGGGCATCGCAATACCGCGATAGTAGAATACCTGCTGATGTTCCTGGCGGGGGCCTCCGCGCTGTGGGGCATCAGCCTGGATATCCAGGGACAAGGCAATCTGCTGGCGTGGTGGGGTGCGATCTATCTGGGGCTGACGATGTGGGTCGACCGTCGTTGGCGGCGGTATCAAGCAGCCAGGGAAAGTGTTGCGGGGAAATAAACCCGGATTGCTATTAGTCGGAACGTCCTAACCCCTCCCAACCCTCCCCTTGTCAGGGGAGTACCGAACCCGCTCCTCCCCTGACAAGGGGAGGCTGGGAGGGGTTTGTAGTTATTGGACAGTCTGGGTTATATCTCAGGATAGATGGTACGTTTTGAGAACCAGCAACTGCAACAAAGTAGTCTTGATAAAGGAAACACAGTTGATATTTAACTCCAATACTCGCACCGCATTAGCGGTGTTGCATGATGCGATCGCCACCGTGCTGGCATGGAGTTTCGCTTATTTGCTGCGTTTCAATTTTGAATTGCCGCCCGAATTTGCTGCTGAGCTACAACATACCGTGCTTTGGGTAGTACCCTTGCAATTGGTCATTTTTTGGCGATTCAATCTGTATCGCGGCATTTGGCGATATGCCAGTACAACCGACCTGCGCCGCATATTTTTGGCGGTCATGCTGTCTGCGGCGGTTGTCCCAATGATGTTCATGATGCTGCGTCTGGATTTTGTGATTCCGCGTTCGGTACTGGTGATCAATCCTTTGCTGCTGATATTGCTGATGGGTGGAAGCCGATTTGCTTATCGGCTGTGGAAAGAACAGGGACTCTACGGCGACTTCAAGTTGAGTGGAGAACCGGTGCTGGTATTGGGCGCTGGCGATGCGGCGGCCAGTCTGTCCAAGGATTTGGTCAAGAACGGTGAGTGGCGGTTGGTTGGCTTTTTGGATGACGATACCGACACGCATGGGCGCACCCTGAACGGGGTGAGAGTGTTAGGCGCGCTGGACAGTTTGTCGGAGTGGGCTGACCGGCTCGGGGTATCGCAAGTGATCATCGCCATGCCTTCAAGCTCGCATCAACAGCGCAAGCGGGCGATCCAGCTTTGCAATCAAGCCGAGCTGAAAGCACTCACGGTGCCCTCATTCGATGACTTGATGAGCGGGAAAGTGGCGGTGTCGCAGTTGCGCGCGATCGAGCTGGACGATCTGCTGGGACGAGACCCGGTGGTGCTGGATGATGCCGGATTACATGCGTTGCTGGGTGGCCAGGTAGTGATGGTGACTGGTGCGGGCGGTTCGATAGGCTCGGAGCTGTGCATCCAGATCGCACGATTTGTCCCCACCAAGCTGGTGCTGTTTGAAGCCAGCGAATTTGCGCTGTACACGATAGAGCAGGAATTGAAACAGAATTTCCCCGCATTGAATTTTGTGTGTCTGGTTGGCGATGTGCGCGATGCCGCGCGAGTGGACGAAGCAATGCAGTTACATCGCCCTACGGTGTTGTTCCACGCTGCTGCCTATAAGCACGTGCCGTTGATGGAGCAGCACAATGCCTGGCAAGCGATACGCAATAATGTGCTGGGTACCTGGACAGTGGCGCGCGCGGCCCAGCAACACGGAGTCAACAAGTTCGTGATGATCTCGACCGACAAGGCGGTGAATCCCACCAATGTGATGGGAGCCAGCAAACGTCTGGCCGAGATGGTGTGTCAGGCGTTGCAGGGAAACCACCATTCCCATGAAGATTCCTCCGCAGTTGGTGAGGAGAGAACCAAGTTTGTGATAGTGCGATTCGGCAATGTGCTCGGTAGCGCCGGCAGCGTCATTCCCAAGTTCCATGCGCAAATCGCACAAGGTGGTCCGGTCACCGTCACGCATCCCGAGATCACCCGATATTTCATGTCGATACCCGAAGCGGCGCAGCTGGTGTTGCAGGCCGGATTGATGGGGTATGGCGGCGAGATATTCGTGCTCGACATGGGAGAACCGGTGAAGATCGCGGATCTGGCAAAAGACCTGATACGCTTGTCCGGCTTTACAGAGGATGAGATCAAGATCGAATTCACCGGGCTGCGTCCAGGCGAAAAACTTTATGAAGAATTGCTGGCGGACAGCGAACATACCCTGCCAACGCCGCATCCAAAATTGCGTATCGCACAAGCCCGGCAGGCCGATGCTGACTGGCTGCTGAAACTGCTGAACTGGGTTGCCGCAACTACCATGCCGGATGACGCGGTACGCGCGGCACTCATGCAGTGGGTGCCGGAATATCAGCCGAAATCCCATGATTCATCTCCTGAGCCACTTTCTGTCCGAAACTCATCCGGGTTCAAACAGGGTGGCCAAACGTGAAACGAATAGCTGCCGATGCCGAATCGTTTTGGAATTCATTTACAGAAATAATGTTGGTGACGTTGACACGCCTTGATGTGACTCATAGTCATGGCTAGGATATCCATCATCATAATCACCAAGAACGAAGCCGCCAATATCCGTGCTTGCCTGGAATCGGTGAAGTGGGCCGACGAGATCATTGTGGTAGATTCCGGCAGCAGCGATGCGACTGTAGAGATCTGCAAGGAATTCGGTGCGCAGGTTCATGTAACAGATTGGCCGGGCTTCGGTGCCCAGAAGAACCGTGCTTTAAGTTATGCGACAAACGATTGGGTTTTTTCCATCGATGCCGACGAACGCATGACAGCAGAGTTGCGCACGGAGATTGAACGCTCGATCCGCGAGGGAAATGCGCAAGGTTATTTTTGCCCGCGCTTGTCTCAGTTCTGCGGCAAGTTCATACACCACAGCGGCTGGTATCCCGATTACGTGTTGCGTCTTTTCAAGCGCGACAGCGGTCGCTTCTCGGATCATCTGGTGCACGAGAGTGTTTTGGTGAATGGTGCTACTGTCAAACTCAAGAATCCGTTATTGCACTATAGTTACCTGACCGAGGCCGACGTGCAACGCAAGATCGAGCAGTATTCAATGGCGGCGGCCAAGCAGATGTATCAAAGCGGCAAACGTGCAACGCCGTTTGACGCGCCGCTTCGTAGCGCCTGGGCATTCATTCGGACTTATCTGTTGCGGCAGGGATTTATGGATGGGGTTGCGGGATGGCGCATCGCGAGGATGAATGCCGCGACGACCTTTTTGAAATATCAACGGCTGCGTCAACTGCTGTCAACTCAAGCGCCGCTTTAAATCGCTGCGTAGCACTTGCCAGCGAAACTCCCGGGTGTCCTCAGGTTCAGCCAGCGTCAATCCGGATGCAACTTGCCCGCGTCGCAAGTAATATCGGTCGAACACCGACTGACGTAGCCCCCACTTGTGCAGGAACTGTCTGGGGCCATCGTTTTTGACCACTTTCCCGGTCGATTTGCACTGGAAGTGGTACACCAGCGATGCGCCCACTCCCAGGAAGATTCGGCAGCCTGCGTGCCACAGTTTCATCGAGAAATCGTTGTCGCTGCTCATGCCGGGTGACAATTCGCTGCTATATCCGCCGACCTTGAACCACCACCGTTTGTGTACCAAAGTAGGCGGCCAGGTTGACCCGTACCAGTCTTGTTTATGAAGATCGGGGAGATCGCTCAACAGGCGTTGCTCGTCGAAGTCATCAACATCCCTGCCATAGTCGCCTACGATGACGCATGGATTTCCGGTGTCTCTTGGTTCTATCATCGTGCCGGAAAGCATGAACAGATCGGTATCCAGCGTGTTGAGTTTCTCGATCAAGGCACCATCCCAACCCGGGCAGCAGTACATGTCATCGTTCAGGTACAGAATGTAATCATGCTTGGCCAACATCGCGGCTTCGTTCACCGCCAGACAGATACCCACATTCTGGGGTGTATACGTATGGGCCAATTGCTCGGCCTTGACCCAATCCAGTGTGCCATCGCTACCATCGTTGACGTGGATGATGATCTGATGCGTGTAGCGCGAATTCTGAAGGATGCTGCGCACGCACAGCTTTAGCAGATCGAGGTTGTTCCAGGTGGGGATGAGTATCGAGAACATAGTGTGCACTCAGGGATTTGGTTTAACTGCGATAGCCGGTAGATTTCATGCAACGAGAAAACGTATTTTCTTTGTCTTGCAAATAGTACAGATTGTACAGAAGTTGACTGAGAATCCAACGAGCCTGGAAATGGTGGGGTTCCTGTCAATGAAAGTTGCGGAGCGTTTTGCTTGTGCACAGTGTTCGGGTATTCTCGCATCTTCTTACTAGCCCTGTCAGTTAGCGCATGTCAAAAGAACAGCTTACTATCATCCAGATCGCGCGCCGCTTCGGTCCTGTTGGCGGCATGGAGCGTTACGCGTGGGAAGTCTCTCGAGAACTGAAGGCGTTGGGCCATCACGTGATTGTGCTGTGTGAGCGTTGCCATGCAGAGAAGCCGACAGGGATGAAGGTCGTCGAATTGGGAGAGGTTGCCATGCGCCCGCGCTGGCTTGCTCAGGTGCGCTTTGCGCGACGGGTGCGCGAGTGGTTACGGCAAAATCCGCAGCCGGGCGCGTTGATACACAGTCACGAGCGTGTGGACGTGCATGACGTCACCACTTTCCATGGCCCCCCGTTCGCCAACATACTCGACCGCCCGTTCTGGCGGCGGCTGTCATTCCGGGTCGCCATGCGCTTGTTTCTGGAACGGCGCGAGTTGCGTATAGCGCAGGCTATCGTGCCCAATTCGCGTTTCATCGCCGATCAACTGGAACATTACTATCCCGAGTATGCGGCCAAACTTACTTCACCCATCCTGCCAGGGGTCGAGACGGGTGCCATACGTGCAGCGCGCAGAGTTCCATCGGGTGGAGGTGTGGTGTGCTTCGTCGGACTGGAGTGGGAGCGCAAGGGGTTGCAATTCGCCGTAGATATTGTCAAGGAGCTGCGCCGAGAACGCTCTGAACTTGAGTTGTGGGTGGTCGGACCTCCACCGGAGCAGGTACAGCATTTATTCGCAACATGGGAAGGCGGCTATCGGCTGCTCGGATTTTGCAAGGACAACGAATATTTTACGGGTGCCGATGTGATGTTGCATCCGGCCAAAGCCGAGCCATATGGCATGGTGATCGCTGAGGCGATGGCAGCCCAAGTGCCGGTAGTCATCTCGGACGTGTGCGGTGCCGCAGCGGATGTTGGCGCCGCTTCGGGACGCGTGTTGTCTTTGCAGTCATCGCTGCAAGAATGGGTGGCAGCGGTCGATCAACAGTTGCAGCGGTGCGACGCACCTCCCGCTTACCACCGAAGTTGGCGCGAGGTGGCATTGGAGCATGAGGCGCTGTATCGCGATATGCGGGGCAAGCTATGAGAGATCATTCGCCCTTCGAAAGATACCTGGAGTCGCAAGGTAAGGGCTGCGCTTGCGGCCAAACTTGAGGCCGACGGGGAAAACATACTCGATGTCTTTGTCGCTCATCCTTGCTAATCGTCATGGTACGGCGAGACCTTGCTGAAATACCGCCCCATTCACTTGCATATAAGTTGAATCGTTGATTGCGGCGACACAAACAAACGGGCATGAGCAGTACATTGTTGCTCTGGACAGGATTACTTGTGCGGCAGCCCCAGCGCGTCCAGAATCGCATCGACCGATTGTTTGGTTCCTATAGGCGGTACCGAGGTTTGGGGAAGTCTGTCTGCTTTCCAGTCGGCATAAGCTTGGGCAAGGACAGCCACGATCTCATCCTGATGGTCAGATGCCGCCATGTAGTAATTCCGCTCGGATAGCATACGGTCGAGTTGCGGATTCTTGTAGGTCAGTGCGATGACAGGACGTCCTGCCCAGAAATATTCATAAAGTTTGGACGGGATATATTCGCGGCAATCTTCGATGCTCCCGTGCACCATCAGCAAACAGTCTGCCTGATGCATCAGGTCTATGACTTGTTCCCTGCCTGACCGCCCGGTTTGAGGCGCTCTTTCCAGACGACCGAAACAGACGAACACATCACCCAGTTTACGCAGGGCGATCTCCTTCATGGCATTCGAATCTATGCTGCCCCCGTAAACATGGATACGTATCGTTGATCGAATCTCCGGTTGCTGTTCAATCAAGGCAGCGACTGCTTGAACGAATGGAAATAAAGAACGGGTACTTGATAATGAGCCGAAGTGGCTTATTACCATCTGTTTCCCGCGCTGATATTTTGCATCGGTATCAAAACGTTCTACACCCGGCAGGATGGCAATTCCGCGTTTACCCAATTCAGGGTATCGTAGTCGTGCGCTGTTAAGCGCGCCTTCGGTGAACCACCACACCAAGTCTGCGTTTCGACAAATATAGCCTTCCAGCTTTTCCATGAAGAGCTCATTGCGGGATTTCTTGCCTCCCGCTATGGCCATGGGATCGTGGATTTCGGCGATCCACTTGATACCGGTAATTCTCATTAGCCAATAGCCGGCCAAGTGTGCCGAATAGGCACCGCCCGTGGTATAGATCAGATCCGGGCGATTTTTGCGAATCAGAAGCAAAGAGCGTATGGTCGCCGGCAATGCCCATGAAGATTGTCCTTGCAGGCCGAACAGGGCGCGCTCGACAAGGCTGAAAGGTGCAAGCAGGATCGCCAGCAGGAATCCAAAGGTATTGTAAATTAAACCCCGCCCGAACTTCATCGCGATCAGATGTCGCAAGTCAAATCGCAAGCCGGAAGGACCCCACGGCAATAATTGAAGATGCGGAGTATTCTGATCGCGATTCCCCAGCACCCCGCTGACAACACTCATCTTGATTCCATTGGCGCGCAAATACGGTAATTTGTCGGTGATGGTCAGGCTTGCTGCCCTGCCGTCCATATTGAAAGCGTGTGAAATGATGAGCCAGTTTTGTTCGGGGAATTCAGTTGAATCAGAATCCCAGGATCCCTGTCCTGGCGTGGCATCCCAGATATTGATATCCTGCAGCGGGTAATCGCGAAACAATCCATAACCGGCACGGCGCAGCTTTCCCAGCAAGGTGGCACGAGGAAACAGACTGGAATGCTGGGCGACAAGTTGTGCTGGTGCTGTGCGTTTCAATCGGGACATGTAACGCCGGTAGAATTCATCCTGGGTGATGCCCCATTTCATCACAAATATCCGTCCACCCATGTTGTGACGGATGCGTCCAGTACTCTTGCAGGAGAAGTGATAGAAACGGCTGGTGCCGACGATACGAAAATGGCGGCAGCCGACCACCCAGAATTTCATCAGCAGGTCATCATCACTGCTCATGCCGGGGCTGAATTCCAGGCTATACCCCCCCACCATCAGCCACCATTTGCGATTAAACAAGGTTGGTTGCGAGGATCCGCCTTCCACATCATCACGCGCTTCGGAAAAACATTCGCGTAACAAACGTGGTTCATCAAAATCCTGCGGGGTTGTCCCAAAATCTTGCTTGAGTATGTAGGGGTTCCTGCCATTATCAGCCTGGATCAACGTGGAAAAGTACAAGGCCAAGTCAGTATCAGCTGACGCGATAGCCTGTGCAAAAGCGGCATCCCAACCTGGGCAAGCCACCATGTCGTCATTCATATAGAGCACCCAATCGTGGCTCGTTTGAGCGACAAGGTGATTGACTGACAAACATACGCCGATGTTCTTCCGGGTATGGGTATATTTGATACCTTGTTCCTTCACCCAGTCGAGCGAACCATCAGAGCCGTCATTGATGTGCACGATGATCTCGTGCTCGAATGCGGAATGCCTGCGGATGCTGTTCACGCACAGTTTCAGGAACTCCAGATTGTTCCAGGTGGGGATGATGACGCTAAACATGAGAGACCTGGCTTGCAGTTTTGTGGGTGGCGGCGGCTAATAATACAGCCACGGTAAGGCTGTAAAATGCTGCGGTCATTTTTAAATTAAAAATCTCAACGGTCAGGCCGAAAATAAAATATCCTGCGACCATACAAGTTCCGATGAATGCCGCCGCTCTTATTTGAGCTACCGGCGATCGCGTTGAGCGCACGAAAATAATAAAGGGCACTGCATAAATAGACAGGATGGAAAGCAATCCGAAAATACCCATCCCGGCGGTTTTAGCCAGTATTTCGTTATGCACTTCACCGCGTCCTAAGCTGGCAGCTGTTGTAGTCAGCATCCCGCTGTCGCTTAATGGCGCCATCATTTGCGCGAAACCATCCGGCCCGACACCAAAAATAGGATGCTGAACAAATAAATAAAGGGCCGCTTGCCAAAGTTGCAGACGGACACCGATGGAGGTGTCTTTGTTGCCATGATAATAACCGGCCAAGTCATGATAGATCATGTCCAACCTCTGATGCACTGTATCATTCAACACATAGCTGAGAACGGCTAGCAGCAAAACGGAGAGTAGTGCAGCAGCAAGCTTGTGCCAGGGTTTTTCGGGATTGCGTGACAAGAACAGGATAATGATAAACACCGGGATGGCGGCCCAGCCACCACGCGTGCCGGATCGTACCGACAGGTACACCCCGGCCAGCAAGCCACAAATCTTGAGGATCAAGACCAGTGCACGGTCTCGCTGCTGCCAGTTGATGGCAAGCACGGAAAGGAAACCCAGCATCAAAACCGAGTCGCCAAAATGAATGTGGTTTACGAAATCAAGGCCATCATTCCAGGTGCGCAGGTTGAATACCGCATAAAGCAATGCGGACAGTGCGCCCAAGGGCAAGCCATATTGCAGCATGGTGATGGTACTCATTTTTACCTGGCGTAGCGCGAGGAATATCGGGATGGCTAGTAAAAACCGGGATGGCGCGTCATAGGGCGGGGCTGTAAATGCGCCATGATAAGCCTGGCTTAAAAAGACGGCTAACATCGGGGACGACATGGCGATTGCAAATGCTATGCTATAACTATCCCACAGGCTGGTTGGTAGGGGTTTGGGTGTACGGAACAAGCAGAATACAGACGTGATGAGCAGTAGGAAAAATAGCCCATTCATGCCGCCTTTGACCGTCAGCAGCAATATGGGGTAACACAGCAATACCAGCATGATGATGCGGTTCGTGATTAGATTTTTTTGCACAAGAACTTTCCGAATCGGATTTGTTACTGTTTATGGCGTTGAAATAACGCTGTACGACAATTCAATGGATAGCTTGGGCAATGATAACCTATGCAGTAGGCGACATACAGAGCTGTTATATCGAACTGATGCAACTGATTGAGCATACCCGCTTCGACCCGACGGCAGACCGGTTGTGGCTGGTCGGCGACTTGGTCATCCGCGCGAATAGCCGCTTAAGCTCCAAGCATATGCAACACCATACTAGGGGTTGCCAAAAAGTGAACTGAACCTGCAACTCGAATTATTGAGGTTTCCATAATTGAAGACAGCGCTGCATAATCCAGAGTGTCATTTTGAAAATCAAAAAATTAATACGTCATTCCCGCAAAAGCGGGAATGACGGGATGTGTGTCGTGAATTATGAAAACATTAATAGAATAGCCAACCATGAGCCTAAATAATCCCCGCATCTCCATTATCGTTCCCGTCTACAAGGCCGAGAAATGCCTGGACGAGTTGTATCTCCGCTTGGTCAGCGCATTGGAAACGATCGTGAAAGATTTTGAAATCGTGCTGGTGGAAGATTGCGGCGGTGACCGCTCGTGGGAAATCATCGAGCGACTTTCCGCTCAGGATGACCGCGTGCGCGGTATCCAGTTCAGCCGCAACTTCGGTCAGCATTACGGCATCACCGCCGGCCTGGATTACTGCCGGGGCGACTGGGTGATCGTGATGGATTGCGATTTGCAGGACAGGCCAGAGGAAATCCCGCGCCTGTATGCCAAAGCGCAGGAGGGTTATGACATCGTGCTTGCACGTCGCGGCGCGCGGCGCGATCCGTTGCTCAAGCGAGTTACCTCTTGGCTGTTCTACAAGTTGTTCAGTTATCTCGCCGACATCGAGTACGACGGACAGACCGGCAATTTCCGCATCATGTCGCGCAAGGTGGTGGTGAACTTCCAGCGCATGCGCGAGCAGTTGCGTTTCTTCGGCGGCCTGGTGCAATGGATGGGATTTCCGACTGCCAGCATCGAAGTGGAACATGCCGAGCGCTTCGAGGGCAACTCCACCTACACTTTTGCCAAGCTATGGAAGCTGGCCACCGAGACCATCATCGCCTATTCCGACAAGCCGCTGCGACTGTCGGTGCGCTTCGGTTTTCTGATGGCGTTCCTGGCTTTTTGCTACGGCGTGTACATTCTTGGGCACGCGCTGTTTTATGGCTCAGCGATCCCCGGCTGGAACAGCCTGATCGTCTCGCTGTATTTCATCGGCGGGATCATCATCGCCATCCTCGGCATCCTCGGCATCTATCTCGGCAAAACCTTCGATGAAAGCAAGAAGCGGCCGCTGTATATCGTCAGACGTGCGACCTTCGATGAGCACGACCATGCTGGCTAAAGCAACGCCGTGGGACACTTCGGCGTTCGGCATGCCGACCTGGGAACTGACCGAATATTCGGAGAGGGCACTGCAGCATGCTGAGCAAACAGCGGGACACTACACCATCAGGGTCGATCCGCTGGCGGACAAGCGGCTGCTGAACCAATATGGATTTTATTATTGCGACACGTTGATCGAACCACGCTGCAAGGCTGCCCGGTTGCGCGCTGTTCAACACCCGGAAGCGACAATTTCGAAACAGGTCGAGGCCGAACAGGTATTGACGATCTGTCACGGCGCGTTTGCACATGGCCGTTTTCATCGCGACTTCAATTTGCCCAAAGCCGCCTCTGACCTGCGCTATGACAATTGGCTGAGACAATTGCTGGAAGCCGGACAAGTCTATGGACTTTATTGGCAAGACGGACTGGCGGGATTCATCGCTTACAGCGCTGACAGTCTGGTGCTGCATGCGCTGGCAGAACAACAGCGTGGCAAGGGCCGGGCGAAATTCTGGTGGAGCGAGGTATGCACCGAACTGCTGGAGAGTGGGCATGAAGAAATCAGGAGCTCGATCTCCGCTGCCAATCTCGGCGCGCTGAATCTGTATGCCTCACTGGGATTTTCTTTCAGCAACCCTCAGGATATCTATCATCACATGACACCATGAGCTACTTCTATATCTTCCTTACCATTGTACTCACCGTGTACGGTCAGATTGCGATCAAGTGGCAGGTGCTCAAGGCCGGCGCGCTGCCGGAACCGCTGCCGGAAAAGATCAGCTTCCTGCTGCACCTGTTGCTCAACCCGTGGATCCTCAGCGCGTTGTTTGCTGCATTCCTGGCGTCCTTCTGCTGGATGGCTGCGATGACCAAGCTGCAACTCAGCCATGCCTATCCGTTCATGGGGCTGACTTTCGTGCTGGTGTTGCTGGCCAGCGGATTTTTTTTTCAGGAACCGATCACGCTGTTCAAGGTCGCGGGCGTCGCGCTGATCGTGCTGGGCTTGGTGGTGGCAAGTCAGGGCTAATTCCAAATCAAAGCGACAATAATTTTGTAGGGTGCGCTTGCGCACCATAACCAATGACTTGGCGAGCGTTGTTTGCTCGCTTAGTCGAATGGCTAGTAGTTCCATCAGTAGTTTCACCAATGCTGATGGTGCGCAAGCGCACCCTACGATTTGTCACTCACTATTCAAATGAATTCCCGTTCGTCCTGAGTAGCGCGGTTTCATGCGCGTATCGAAGCCTGTCCTGAGCTCCGTCGAAGGGGATAACGGTAGTTCTATCGCCGTTTTCAGGATCAGCTACGCTTGCGGGCAACCAGAAACAGCGATCCTCCCACCGGGAAACGAACACCGATGCGGGTGAACATCAGCTCCACAAACATGAATGCGCTCAGGATGCGATTCGCGATCCAGCCGATCCTGAGTTCGGCCATCGGGTCGTGACGGCCATCCTTACTGGTTTTGTCGAATCGGCGTGACAACCACATCAACGGCAACAGCAAGGCAACGAAAGACCCGCTGTCGACGATATCAAAGCCGGCACTTGATACCTTCTGTTTCAACTCCGTCGCGGTATAGCGGCGCACATGACAAGCCATTTCGTCCTGGCTGCTCCAGAGCAGCGGGTGTTGCGGGACGGTAAGTATCAATGTGCCGCCCGGTTTGAGGGCCTGGTTCAGCTGTGCGAGCACGATGGTATCTTCCTCGATATGTTCCAGCACATCGAATGCACCTAGTGCGTCGAAATGCGATTCGAAAGGGATCTTGCGCGCGTCCATTTGCATGAACTGCGCGCGGGGCACCCGATGCGCGGCATATTGGAGGCCGGTGCTGTGAATCTCCGCGCCGACCAGCGAAGCGGAGGGAAAGGCGGAAGCCACCCCTGAAAGCACGAAGCCGGTGCCGCAACCGATCTCGAGAAATGATTTCAGGGTTGGGCAATGTCGCTTGAGCAGCAGCAGGATCAAAGTGTTGCGCGACTGAAACCAGAAATTGCCCGCTTCCAGACTTGCAAGCTGCTCAAAATACTCCGGATGAAATCCGTCGCTGGAATTGGCAAGCTCTGCTGCCAGCGCGGGGAATCCGTTTAGTTGCGGCGGGACATGACCGCATGCCGGGCAGTCCCAGCCGCTGCTGTCAAAGCGGGCGTTGCAAGCGCTGCAGATTTTCATTTCGAACTAACTAGCATCAGTTAGGGAAAAATTCGTGTATGGCCAAGCATACGCGCGTGATATCTGCTTCAGACATTTCGTAGTAGAGCGGCAGGCGCAACAGGCGCTCGCTGAGTTCATCGGTCTGTTGCATGGAGCTGCCGACGCGGCCGAATCTTTTGCCGGCAGGGGCGGAGTGTAACGGCACGTAGTGGAATACCGGAAGGATGCCTTGTGCTTTTAGATGCAGGATAAGTTTGCTGCGAGTAGCCAGGCTATCCAGCAGAACATAGAACATGTGCC
Source organism: Gallionella sp. (assembly GCA_039932695.1). Lineage (GTDB taxonomy): Bacteria > Pseudomonadota > Gammaproteobacteria > Burkholderiales > Gallionellaceae > Gallionella. Next base: position 34,170 of record JBDTPM010000024.1, read on the forward strand.
CGTTGCTGTCTTCGTCAAAAGTTGGCAGATGCAAGCGTCCGGCCTGTTGCAGGCCGGCAAGCTGGGTGGCATAGGCGGTGCAGATGCTGCGCCGTTTGGCGATGATCTCGCCGGCGTGCTCGAGCTGTGCATAGAGAAATGCGCTGACCAGTTCGCTCGGCAGATAGGATGAACCGATATCCACCCAGGTGTATTTGTCCACTTCGCCACGGAAGAACTGGCTGCGGTTGGTGCCCTTCTCGCGGATGATCTCGGCGCGTTCAGCAAAGCGCTCATCATTGATGAGTAATGCTCCACCTTCACCACTGATGATGTTTTTAGTCTCATGAAAACTCAAACAACCGAAATGCCCGATGCTGCCCAGTGCCCTGCCCTTGTAAGTGGAAAGCAAAGCCTGGGCGGCGTCCTCGACGACCAGCAGATCGTGTTTGGCGGCGATCGACATGATGCGATCCATCTCGCACGGCACGCCGGCGTAATGCACCGGAACGATCACTTTGGTTTTTGCGGTGATGGCCGCTTCGATCAGATTCTCGTCGATGTTCAGCGTATCCGGGCGTATGTCCACGAACACCGGCACTGCGCCGCGCAGCACGAAGGCGTTGGCAGTCGACACGAAAGTGTAGGAAGGCAAAATGACTTCATCGCCGAGCTGGATATCGCAGAGTATCGCGGACATTTCCAGCGCGCCGGTGCAGGAGTGGGTCAGCAACGCCTTGCGGCAACCGAGCCTCTCCTCGAACCAGCGATGACACAACTTTGTGTAAGCGCCATCGCCGGACAGGTGGCCTTGTGCGACGGCATCGGCGATCAGGGCCAACTCGCGACCAATGATGAAAGGCTTGTTGAATGGGATCGGCTTCATCTATTAATCTTTACATAATTCAGGACACACATGCCGTCATTCCCGCGCAGGCGGGAATCCAGCAAGACATAGTGCCTTTTGTTTAAATCCACTGGATTCCCGCCTGCGCGGGAATGGCGAAGTGAACCAAAAATCGGACGCGCTATTTTATAGGTAACACGCTCTCGCAGGCGGATCCACGACATAATAAATACAGTTTATCTCCACCAAGCTGATATTCCTTGACGGTCTTGTCCAGCGCGGAGTCGTTACCCATCGCGATGATGAACCCGGATTCAAGGTTTTGAGGCGGCCATTGCAGTGCCTGCTGCGGATAGCGCTGCTGGTTGATATAGGCTGATACGTTCAGACCGGCAGAGGTCGGGTTGGCTATATAGAGCGGTTGATCCCGGGTGATGAAGATGATGTCGGCAGCGGCCTTTGCGTAGTTCTCACCCCGAAATTGCTTCTGGTAATAAGGGAACGCCGCCAGACCCACTACGAAATTGAGTGCGATGATAGCGGCAAGCCAGCGCCGCGTGGTTACCATCGCTGCATCGCCAGAACGCCAGATCAACCGTGCAACGATCAGTGCGAACAGCGGGTAGATCGGTAACAGGTAGCGTATGCTGCTGTATGGCGCGAGCCAGTAGGGCAGGAAATTCAGCGTGGTGATCAGGACAGCGTTGCGAAAATGCTCAGGCTGGCTCTCTTTCAGTGTGATGCGTCGGCGCACTGCGAAATAAACCGCCAGTGCGCCAACGGGAAGCATGCCGATCCAGATTTCCAGCGGGAACGAAAGCAATTTGGTGAGGTAGGCGCTGATGTTGGGGAAGTTCAGTTTTTCGAGAACTTCCGCAAACATGCGGCCGCTTTGGCTGTGACCGGCAGGTATCAGTGCGAACCAGATAAACGGTGCAAGCAGTATTGCGGCATGTGCCGCCAGCGATGCCGGACTGAACAGCAGTTTACGGTTGGTGTGGCCGCTGGCCAGCACGACAAATGCAACACCGTAAAACACATACGCGGTAAATGCCTTGCTGAGAAAGGCGCAAGTCAGCGCGATAGCTGCGAGCCACAACAGGTTGCGGCGCTGCTCGACACAGGCGATCCACAGTGCGGCGATGGAGGTGAAGATGAACATCGCGAACAGCGGATCAACATAGGCCAGCCAGCCCCGATACATCAGGACATCGTTGAAGGTGAGATAGGTCAATGCAGCAAAGGCGGAAAAGCTGCGTTCGCGAAACAGACGCCAGGCCAGCCAGGCCAGCATCGCAGCAGTAATCAGCGTGGCGCAGATGGTCAGGCTGCGTGCAACTACCAGTACATAGTTCCAGTTGAACAGATTTGTAAACGATATGATCAGCCAATTGAACAGCGGGTTGTGCTGCACATCGCCACCGTACAGATATTGCTTGAGCCAAACGCCGTGTTGCCGCATCTCCATTGAGGTGATCGGGAATATGGCCTCTTCGCCGATGTAGTACAGATTCAGCATCGGCAGGAAGCTCAATACTGCCGTGATCAACAGCAGCCGAAAAGAATGATTGGAATTCGTTGTTGAGTTAGTCATCATAGTCCGCAAAAAGATGATGTTTGCGGTGTAGTGTCACAAGTCATTTCACAGGAAGACACTGTACTACAGTTCTAAGAACCCAGTTCCGTCAAGAAGCTGAGGGAGACGAGCAAGATCAATATTGTCGTGCGTTGCATGGGCAAGTCCTATTTTTCTGGATGCGGGGTGAATACCAGCCAACGGGTAAGCAGGTACATGACGGCCGTGTAGGCCGCAGCGGCAAGGAGTTGGGCGAGGTTGGCATTCCAGTGCAGGCTGTCTAGTACGAATTTCAGTACGAGTAAATTCAGCGCGAAACAAAACAGGAATGTGGCTAGATAATGAATCGCCTCCGAAGAGATATGTCCTTCACTGCGAAACACAAATTTCCTGGAGACGAGGAATCCCAATATCAGTCCGACCAGATAGCCGCCGATGTTGGCGATAAAAGGTGAGATGCCCAGCCACATCAGCAGGAAAATAACGGTGAAACCGACCGCAGTGTTAAGCATACCACTGCCCGCGTAGCGACCCAGATAAACAGACTCACCTTGCCATCTGGACATAATATTGTGCGCCGAGTGGCAGGTGTCTTAACCAGGGTTCGAGTCCGCGCAGCAAGGCTAGCGGGCGCGGGAAGAATAGAGTATAGCCGTGCTGTTCCGAACGAAATCCGGCCTCGCGAGCCAGCACTATGGCCGTTTTCAGGTCGAGCATTTCCGCGTCAGCGTCGAAAGGGCAGCGCTCGAAGATCCAGCGTGTGGCAGGGTTGTACGGATTGTGTTCAAACAGGAACATTTGCCCCTCTGCCTTGAGGATATCGCGGCATTGCGAAAGTACCTGTTGGCGCTGCTCGGGTGGGATATGGTGGAACACGTTGGCGGCGATGATTGCGTCGAAATGCATGCTTGGGAAGGCACTCCAATCCGAAAAAAGTTTCGCGCGCGGTACGCG
>JBDTPM010000025.1:0-5736 GCA_039932695.1 Gallionella sp.
GGATCTCGCTCTTGGCAAAACGGTAATACTGTACCAGCGGGATGTGGCTGGGACAGACATAGCTGCATGCGCCGCATTCGATGCAGTCGAACAGGCTGAACGCCTGCGCCTTGCCGAATTCCCTGGACTGGGCGAACCAGTACAGATCCTGCGGCTGCAGATCGGCCGGGCACGCTTCGACGCAACGCGTGCAACGGATGCACGGCAGGGCAGGCGGCGGCGGCGGGAACAGTTTGTTCGAGGCGGCGATGACGCAGTTGGTGGCCTTCACCACCGGGACATGCACGGCGGGCAACGGCATGCCCATCATCGGGCCGCCCATGATGTAACCATTGCTGTCCGGCAGAGCCTCGCACAGCGCGACCAGCTCATCGATAGGTGTGCCGATCAGCGCTTCATAATTCCGCGCCGTGCGGACATTGCCGGTCACGGTGACGACGCGCGACAACAGCGGCTCTCCATGTGCGAGGGCGCGGTAGGCGCTGTAGGTGGTGGCGACATTGAAGCATTGCACGCCGATGTCGGTGGGCAATTTTCCGGAAGGCACTTCCAGTCCGGTGAGCACCATTATCAATTGTTTTGCGCTGCCGCCCGGATAGATCGTCGGTATCGTGACGACTTCAAAAGACAGGCCGCTGTCCGTCACCGCCTGCCGCATCGCAGCGATCGCTTCGGGTTTGTTGTCTTCGATGCCGATCAGCACTTCCGTCGCATCCACGATGTAGCGCAGCATCTCGGCGCCCTTCACGATTTCTGCCGCACGCTCACGCATCAGCATATCGTCGCAAGTGATATAGGGTTCACATTCCGCTGCATTCAGGATCAGCGTATCGACCTTGCGCTTGCCGATGCGCAGCTTGATGTCGCTCGGAAACGCCGCACCGCCCAAGCCAACCACGCCGGCCATGCGCAGCAGTTGCTGCAACTCGGCAGGGCTGTGGCTGCGGTAGTCGACCCCCTGGTGTGGAACCCACTGATCCCTGCCGTCCGGTATCAGCGTGGCGCACAGATTCGGCAGTCCGGAAGGATGGGCGACAGGATGCATGCCGATCGCGTCTATAGTTCCAGAGGTCGGGGCGTGCACTGCACTGGAAATGAAACCATCCGGCATGCCGATGAGCTGACCCTTCATTACATGATCTCCGGCCTGCACGACCGGCTTTGCTGCTTCGCCTGCATGCTGTTGGAACGGAACGATCAGCCTGGAGGCCAGCGGTGCCGGTGCGATTCCGAGTAACGTGGACTGTGTCTTGTTGCTGGGCGGATGGATGCCGCCGTGGAAATGATAAAGCTTTCTCATTACGTCGCTTGTGCCGCAGTGATCGCGTAGCTGGGATACTTCCACTTCCAGGTGGTGATCTTTTCCTCGATGACCATCATGCTGATGCAATCGACCGGGCAGGGCGCGACGCATAACTCGCAGCCGGTGCATTCCGCGGCGATGATGGTGTGCATCTGCTTGGCTGCACCGGAGATGGCATCCACCGGACAGGCCTGGATACATAATGTGCAACCGATGCAGGTGCTCTCGTCGATAAAGGCGACCGACTTGGCCTTGGGTGCCGCGGTATCGCCGCCGAACGGTTTGAAATCCACGCCGAGCAGATCGGCCAGTTTCTGGATGCCTTCCTCGCCGCCCGGCGGGCAGCGATTGATGTCTGCCTCGCCAGCTGCGATAGCAGTCGCATAGGGCTTGCAGCCCGGAAAGCTGCATTGGCCGCACTGTGTCTGCGGCAATATCGCATCGATCTTGTCTACCAGCGGATTGCCTTCGACACGGAATTTGATCGCGGCAAAACCCAGCACTGCGCCGAGCACGATCGCGACTCCCGCCATCACCAGCAACGCGCTCAACATTATCTGATCAGCCCTGAGAATCCCATAAACGCCAGACTCATCAGTCCCGCTGTGATCATCGCGATCGCCGAACCCTTGAAGATCACCGGCACATCCGCGCCTTCCATGCGTTCGCGCATGCCGGCGAACAGCACCATCACCAAGGTAAAGCCGAGCGCGCCGCCCATGCCGAAAAAGATCGATTCCATGAAGTTGTGCTTGGCCTGCACATTCAGCAGCGGGATGCCCAGCACCGCACAATTGGTGGTGATCAGCGGCAGATAGATGCCCAGCACCTGATGCAGTACCGGGCTGGTCTTCTGGATCACCATTTCGGTGAACTGCACGATGCCGGCGATCACCACGATGAACGACAGCGTGGTCAGATAAGCCAGATCCGGCCCGAGCAGATATTGGTTGATCAGATAGCTTGAACCCGAGGCCAGGGTCAGCACGAAGGTGGTTGCCGCGCCCATGCCGATAGCGGTCTCCAGTTTTTTGGAGACCCCCATAAACGGGCACAAGCCGAGAATCTTGACCATCACGATGTTGTTCACAAACACCGCGCTGACCAGGATCAGTAGATATTCAGTCATTCCAGCAATTCCTTAAGAGCGGCGGATTATCCGCCGTTTTATAGATGGCTTCAACCGCTGTCAGACTATATGGATATAACTAAATCATCAGTACCCTCACAGAAGAACCTTGGTACCGAGTTCGACTACTTGATTGGGAGGGAGGTTGAAGAAGCTCGCCGCGCCTTCGGATTGGCGGGTCATCCACGAGAACAGGGCGCAACGCCAGGATGACATGCCGCCCGGACCATCCGCGACGTTCGAGCGCGCGATGAAGAAAGTCGTGCTCATCGGTTCGAGTTCAACACCGTGCACTCCCAGTCCTTGCAATGCCAGCGGAATGTCCACTTCCTGGCGGAAGCCGAAATGCAAGGCGACGTCGTACATGCCAGGAGCGAGCAGCGTTACCTTCAGGCGCTGCTCGGGCTCGATGTAAGGTATGTCGGCGGTTACCACATGCAGAAACAGCGTCTGTTCATGCAGCACCTTGAAGTGTTTGAGGTTGTGGAATAGCGCGCTGGGTACGATGGTCGGGTCTGCACTCAGATACACGGCCGTGCCCGTTACGCGCGGTACCTCGGGTTGTGTGCCGGCGATAAAGGCTGCCATCGGAATGTCGAGCTTGTGCCGTTGTTCGGCGACGAGACTGCTTCCTTTTTTCCAGGTGGAAAGCAGGACGAACAGCACCAGAGCGAGTGCCAGCGGCATCCAGCCGCCGCTCACCACTTTGGTCAGGTTGGAGCCGAAGAACAGCAGTTCCAGCAAGCCGAATACTGCCAGCGCAGCCAGTAACGGAAATCGGGCGCGTCGTGGCAGCATCAGCGTGACAAAGACAGTCAGCAAGGTGGTGATGATCATGGTGCCGGAGACGGCGATGCCATAGGCCGCAGCCAATGCGCCGGAGGATTCGAATTCGAGTACCAGAATGATGACGCCGGCCAGCATCATCCAGTTCACCGCAGGAATATAGATCTGCCCGCGCTGAGAATCGGAGGTGTGCCGGATGAATAGGCGCGGCAGATAGCCCATGCGCATCGCTTGCAGGGTGATGGAAAAAGCGCCTGAGATGGTGGCCTGCGAGGCGATTACCGTCGCGGCGGTCGCCAGCGCGACCAGCGGCAGTAGGAACCAGTCCGGCACCATCAGGTAGAACGGGTTCTGGATCGCTTCCGCCGAGCGCAGCACCAATGCGCCTTGCCCGAAATAGTTGATGAGCAGCGCCGGGCAGACCAGTCCATACCAGGCCAGCCGGACAGGCTTGGCGCCGAAGTGCCCCATGTCCGCATACAGTGCTTCACCGCCGGTGAGCGCCAGAAACACTGCCGACAGCAGCAGGAACATGCCCGCCGGATGTTCCACCGCGAAACTGATGGCATACATCGGGTTGAGCGCGCGCAATACGGTTGGCGTCTCTGCGATGCTGATTGCGCCGAGCACGGCAAGCGCGGCGAACCACAGCAGGGTGATCGGGCCAAACAGCTTGCCCATGCTGCCTGTGCCGTGCCGCTGGATGAAGAACAGGCCAGTGAGCACGCCGATCGTGATGGGGATGATCAGATGCTCCAGCGTGGGCGCGGCGACGCTGAGACCTTCGACGGCGGAGAGCACCGAGATCGCCGGGGTGATGAGTGCATCGCCGTAGAACAAAGCGGCAGCAAAGATACCTGCCGTGGCGATCAGCAGTTTCCACCGCAGCGAGCCATGTGCCGAGCGGTTCGCCAGTGCGGTCAAGGCGAGCACGCCGCCTTCGCCTTCGTTATCGAATTTGAGTATGACCCACACGTATTTGAACGAGATGATGAGCATCATCGCCCAGAACAACGCGGATAACGTCGCCTGCACATTGGGTTCGGTGGGGGCCAGGCCGTGCGTTCCGGCGAAGGCTTCCTTGAAGGCATACAGCGGGCTGGTGCCGATGTCGCCGTACACGACGCCGAGCGCGCCCAGCACGAGCGTGGGCAGATTTTGCTTCGTTTGAGTATCGCTCATTGCGCCAACCTTCCCCGGGCAGAATGGGGCGGCACTCTACGCCTGCGTCGTATCGAATGCAATCCCGGTCTTAAGGGGTTTCGGATATCGGATGCGGCGACGGCTGTCGCACGTTGGGCAGGGCCGATCTATCGGCGGTGACCAGCAAGTCTGTGGTAGGGAAGTATGCGCTGCGACAACTTGAGGCCGAACATTTTCCTGGTTGAGTCAAGGTGATGCAGCGCGGATAGCTGTGCAGCATTCGCTGATTAGCGTTGGACCGCGATAGACCAGTCCGCTGTAGACCTGTACCAATAGCGCGCCGGCGTCGATCTTGTTCGCCGCATCCGCGCCGCTCAGGATGCCGCCCACACCGATGATGGGCAATGCGCCACTCAGTTCGGCAGCGAGTTGGCGGATCACGGCGGTGGATATGTCTCGTACCGGCGCGCCGCTCAGGCCGCCGGCCTCGTTGCCGTGGGGCAGATGCTCGACGCCCACGCGCGACAAGGTGGTGTTGGTGGCGATCACGCCGTCGATGCGATGTTTGATGAGCAGCGCGGCGATCCGTTTGACCTGCTCGGAGTCAAGGTCGGGTGCGATCTTTACGGCCAGCGGCACGTACTTTCCGTGCTGCTGTGCCTGTTTCTCCTGTTCCGCTTTCAGTTGTGAGAGTAGTGCATCCAGTTCGTCTCCGCCCTGCAACTGGCGCAGGTTCCTGGTGTTGGGCGAGGAGATATTGATGGCGACATAGCTGGCGTGCGCATACACCTTGCGCAATCCGATCAGATAATCGTTCGCTGCTTTTTCGATCGGCGTATCGGCGTTCTTGCCGATATTGATGCCGAGGATGCCTTGGTATTTTGAACGCTTGACGTTTTCGATGAGCGCGTCCACGCCGTGGTTGTTGAAGCCCATGCGATTGATGATGGCGTTGGCCTGCGGCAGGCGGAACAGGCGGGGTTTGGGATTGCCGGACTGAGGACGCGGCGTGACCGTGCCGATCTCGATGAAGCCGAATCCGAGCGCCGCCAACCCGTCTATGCATTCGCCGTTTTTGTCGAGTCCGGCAGCAAGGCCGACCGGATTGGGAAATGTCAGCCCCATCACGTTGCACGGATCGGCGGCCGGGCGCGGCGCGAGAATACCGCTCAAGCCCAGGGTGTGCAGCGTCCGCAGGCTGACTAGTGTCAGGTGGTGAGCGGTTTCTGCATCAAGCGCGAACAGGGCGGGGCGGATCAATGAGTACATGGATGGCTCAGAGGCCTCTATACATAGTGACATAAATCTACTGCGCGAACTGGCATCGGGGTCGCGCGGTGCTCGGCATCCTCGTGTACTGATGTGTACACTCCGG